>CANFTU010000142.1 GCA_947450005.1 Comamonadaceae bacterium
CCCGCTATTCCCGCCTACCTGTTGCTGGAAGAAAAGGCCGTTCAGTTTTTAGGCAATAACGCGATGAAGGTCTGGGCTTTCATCGTGTTGCTGACATTCTTGGTAGTGCATTTCAAGGGTTGAGCCGAGCGGTCGCCTTGGTGCGGCATCGTCCTACGCTCGTTTTTCCGGCTCCCACCATGCAAGCGTTTTACAGCGACCAGTTTGTGCTTCCCTTGCCGCAGGGCCACCGCTTTCCGATGGCGAAGTACGCCATGCTGCGGGATGCGGTAGCGCACCATCTCCCGGAAGTTCAGCTCCTGCAGGCCCCCAGGGCGAGCGATGCGGAGTTGATGCGCGTCCACACGCCGGCCTATGTGCAGGCCATTGCCGATGGAACCGCAGCTCCCGCTGTCATGCGTGAAATCGGCTTCCCTTGGAGCGAGGCCATGGCGGAGCGCGCGCGGCGTTCGGTCGGGGCAACGGTGGCTGCAGCGCGTTCGGCGCTGCGTAACGGTGTGGGCGCCAGTCTGGCAGGTGGAACCCACCATGCATACGCTGACAAGGGCGGTGGCTTTTGTGTTTTCAATGACGTGGCCGTTGCGGCGCGTGTGCTGCAGGCTCACTGGGCGCGGGAGGGCAGGTCGCTTCAGGTGGCGGTGATTGATCTCGACGTGCACCAGGGTAACGGCACCGCACATATTTTCCAGGGCGATAGCAGTGTCTTCACGCTATCGCTGCACGGTGAGAAGAACTTCCCGTTTCGCAAAGAGGCGGGCGACCTCGATGTGGGTTTGCCGGACGGCTGCGGTGACGACGACTACCTGCGCGCGCTGGAATGGACTCTGCTGCAGCTGGACGCAAGGTGCTCACCGGATTTGGTGTTTTTCCTGGCCGGCGCCGACCCGTATGAGGGCGATCGTCTGGGCCGCCTCAAGCTCACGCCTTCCGGCATGCAGGCAAGGGATCAGCGCGTGTTGGATTGGTGCTCGGCGCGGAATATTCCCGTGGTGTTGCTGATGGCCGGAGGTTATGGGCTGCAGATTGAGGAAACCGTTGCGCTACAGCTGACATCCTTTCGTCTGGCCCACGCCTTTTGGCAAACATGGAAGGACATGTGCCGCTGAGCAGTTGCTGGTGCGGCTGGACACGGTGTGCTTTATCAGCTGTGAAGAGTGCCGTGATATGAGCAGGCCATTGGCGCGTACAAGGCGAAAACTCAGTCCACAGTGAAGTAGGGCAGGGCTTCAAAACACACACAACGCGCGTAACAAATCCTCTCCTGTGGTGCCGCGTTTTACGGGAAGCCAAGGGGCTTCGCAACGCGCTTGCGGGCGGGTTTCAAGTGCATCACTTGCTTCGCACACATTGCGGCCGCGGCCGGGCAGGCGGTTGCCGCCGGCCATGGGGGCATCAAAAAAACTTTGCTCCCAGGCGCGCGCCTGGTATTGGTTGCAGTCGTATTGGTTCAGGGCCTTGGACGACATTGAGCCATCCTGGGCCGCGCTGCTGCGGTTGTAAATCACCCAGGTGAACACGAAGTCGCCTTCGCGGCGCAGGGTTGTGGTTTCGGCATAGATCACAACCTGCTTGTCTGCGCTGATGGTCAATACCTCCCAGGCACCCCAGGCGTGGGCCGCAAATGTACAGAGGATGGTGGTCAACAGGTATTTCATATATCACTCCAGGTCAAATCGGTGCAGCGTGGCCTTGGGTGACCAGAGACGAACGGTGGGTCTGGGCTTGGGCGGATATTGCCGCACGTTCGGCAGGGCTGAGCCGGTGGAGGTTTTTGAGTTGCATCACCATCCGCGGATTTTTTGCCAAAGTGTCCGCATGCCGCCCTAGAAAGTCCCAATACAAGGTGGTGAAGGGGCAGGCTGCCGGTCCGGTAGCCTGTGCCGGATCGAAGGGGCAAGAGCCGCAGTGGTTGCTCATCCGGTCGATGTATTTCCCGCTGGCAACATAGGGTTTGCTGGCCATGATTCCGCCGTCGGCGAATTGGCCCATACCAAGTGTGTTGGGCATCTCCACCCACTCAACGGCATCCACGTACACGGCAAGGTACCACTGGTGTACCTGTCGCGGCGCTACCCCGAGTAGCAGGGCATACAGGCCCGTGACCATCAGGCGTTGAATGTGGTGGGCGTAGCCGTGCCTCAGGGTTTGATGAATCGCGTCGCGCAAACACGACATCTGGGTATCACCTGTCCAGTACCAGTCAGGCAACGGATGGAATGCCTCCAAGGCATTGCTGTCTGCATAGGCCGGCATGTGCGTCCAGTAGATGCCCCGTACATATTCCCGCCAACCCAAGATTTGCCGGATGAAGCCTTCCACCGCAGGCAACGGGGCGGCGCCTTTGCGGTACGCACTTTCGGCTGCTGCGATGACCTCTCGTGGATTCAGCAGCTTCAGGTTCAGTGCGCTGGCGATATGAGAGTGAAAAAGCCAGACCTCTCCCTCCCACATGGCGTCCTGGTACAGGCCGAACTGCGGCAGCCTGTGCTGGATGAAATCGGCCAGCGCCTGCAGGGCTTGCTCCCGCTCAACGGGCCAACCGAATGTGTCTACAGATCCGGGTTGATCTGAAAGGTCCCGGTTCACCAGCGCCATGACCTTACGCGTGATGGCGTCGGGTTCAAAGCGGCTGGGGGCAGGTACAACGCCGGGTCCCTTTTTTCCGAAACTGGCCCTGTTCTCGGCATCAAAATTCCATTGCCCGCCGGTGGGAAGCTTGCCATCCATCAGGATGCCGGTTTTTTTCCGCATCTCCCGGTAGAAAAATTCCATGCGCAGTTGCTTGCGTCCTTTGGCGTGTGCCGCGAAGTCCCGCACCGTGCAGAAAAAATGGGTGTCGTCACGCACTTCAAGCGCAAGGGCGTGCTTGCGCGCCACCTGCCGAATCGCATTCAATACCCGCCATTCACCGGGGGCTGTCATGAGCAACTTGTCCGGGCGGCTGCGCACAATCGCTTTTTCCAGTGCGCCGGCGAGGGTTCCGGCGTTATCCGTTGCATCAAGTTCGGTATATGCCAGCGGCATGCCGCGTTGACGCAGGCGCTGCGCGAAGTGGCGCATGGCGCTCAAAAACACGGTGGTGCGCTGTTTGGATGACGGAACATGGGTGGATTCCTCCGCGACCTCTGCCATCCAGACCGCATCCTGCGCCGGATCAAAATCTTGCAGGGCCGAGGCATCTTCGTTGAGCTGGTCGCCCAGCACGACCACCAGATGCCGCAATGTGGCGCGCACGCTAGGCAATGCCGCTGGCCATCAAACAGGACGCGCTGGCAACCGTGGTCAATACGAGACGCATCCTGAGCCACGCCTGCAATCCGAACGCGGGGTACACGCGGCGGTCCACCCAAAAACACAGCCAAAGCGTCGCGGCGAGAACAAAGCAACCCGCGACGGGTGCGACCAGCAGGGACACCCAGGCGACCAGGCTGGGCGTGACGCCCCACCACAAGAGCCGTTTGTCGGGGTGCAATTGGCGCATGGCAAGTCCCCAATGGATCGCGCCCAGAAAGCTGACGATGGTCACGGCATACGCGCGCAGGGCAAAGGTCGCGAGTGCCTGGTCCGCAGGGGTCAGGGTCCACGCCATTGCGGCAAGAACGATGAAAGGGGTGAGGCCGGCACAGCCCAGAAGCAGGGCTGAGCGGGGCACCGGGCGTCGTAGGGTGTTCATATGGCAACGGATGGAAGCGGCGTTGCAGCCGGCCGCCCCTTTTTCTTGCGGCATGCGTCTGAGCAATACAAGACCTGCTCCCAGTTCTTGGCCCATGCTTTACGCCAGCTCATGTCACGGCCACAGATGGTGCAGGGCTTGCTGGGGAGTGCCCGCTTATTGCCTTTGAACGCGGTCTGGACGCTCATAGACCCTCCCGGCGAAGTTCAATCCCCTCGTGCTCGGCAATGACCTGCAGGGCACGCTCGAACAGGGCGCGGGCCGAGCCGGACACCGCGCTGAGGTATGCGTGAAGGTGGGCATCCTCCTTGGATGTGTTCAAACACTCCTGACTGTACTGCTCGAAACTTGCCAATTGGGAGATGATCTCAGCAACATGCCGAGGGCATTCGCACGTCACAGTCGAGGGCATGGACGCTACCTGAGCCAGGGTTTCGTCGCTGTATTGGCGGGGCCCGTTCTGCGCTGCGAGGGCGAACGGTTCAGTGTGCAAATTGGACTGCCTCGACCGCGCCGTCTGAATCAGCTCCGATAAATCCGAATCGGATAGGGGTTCTCTGCGCACCAGCATGCCTGCGCTTTTCACGGCCTCAACCATAGGCTCCGGTCCAAAGTTGTAGAGCACGATGACCTGTGGTGCGCCGCAATGCGCGGCCAGTGTGTGCAAATCGAGCAGAGAGGCAGCATGCAGCGAGTTGAACTTCACCAGCAGAATGTGCGGGGTGCTTTGCAGTCGAGATGACAGGGCCTGTGCCGTATCGATAAACACATCCGTGACCTTGACCGGTTTGCTTTGAAAAGTCAGCGTGAATTTCCTCGACTCGATCCGGGTGGCCAAAGCCAGGCCGACGATGGCGATGGAAACTGCGCTGTCGCTTCCCTCTGAGCCCGAGGCCGCACGAAACGCCGTGGTTTGATTAAGCAGCAGCGTATTCAGCGCGGGCGTGTCCAACCTCGCAACGTTGCTGATGGCGTGCCCTTGATCGACGAGCCGCTTGAGCAGGGTGGCCCGCAGCACATCGGCGTCCGAATAGAGCCGATGCTGCCCCTTGGTTTTACTTGGCGCGAACGTGCCGTGCCGCGCCTCCCACACGCGCAGTGTTGGCGCGGGTACGCCACTGAGCATGGCCACGGCTCCGATCTTGTGAAAACCGGGGTTTTCGCCTTCAATTTTGCTCATTAATTAATCAATTGAGTAGTTTTTGAATAGATATTTAACGACAATACTAAGAAATTATAAGTTATATATAATTTATTGAAAGTTTTTTCATTTCCATAACCGGTTGCCATGCCATCTCTGCGATCCCTTGACGGCGTTGAAGTCATTGCCCATCTGGCGCGCGCGCCGCAGGGCCAAACGCTCACTTTGAAACGCATCTCTGACTTGTTGGGACGCACCGTCTCCTACACCGAAAACCTCATCAGGCCACTGAAAATGGGTGGACTTTTGGAAAGGCAACAAGGCGCCGGTCGGGGCTACCGACTCACCAGACCCCCTGCCAGCCTATGCGCCTGGGAGATCGTCCAGTGCTTTGAGACGCCGCAGGAAGGCCGCACGCGGGTTGCGAAGAGTGCAGAAAGTCGCAGTGTTGCTGCTTTGGATGCAGAGGCCTCGCTCCAAAGGCGCGCACTTTTGCAGGCCTACACCTTGGGGCGTTTCGCTCCCGATGCGCAATAGTGTGCTGGGGCCAGGCGATGTATTCCCGCCGAGCTTGGAGGCTGCCCGCGCACGCATCGCGGCGGTTCAACCCACCGACTACGCGCGCAGTCGCAACGCGCTCACCGGTGCGGTAAGCCGCCTTTCGCCTTACATCACCCACGGGGTGGTCAGCATGGCCGATGTATTGGCTGGTGTGAATGCCTGCCATCCGCTGGATGTGCAGCATAAGTTTGTCTTTGAACTGGGCTGGCGGGCGTACTTTCGGCATGTCTGGCAGCACCGTGGTGCGGAAATTTTGCACTCCTTGCATGACGGCCCGCTGCCCGACTCCTGTTACGCCTCGCGCTTGCCAGATGACATCCGCCATGCGGCGACCGGGGTACCGGTCATTGATGAGGCGGTTCGTACTCTTTACGCCACAGGCTATCTGCATAACCATGCGCGCATGTGGCTGGCCAGCTATGTCGTGCACCTGCGCAAGGTGCACTGGCGAGCGGGCGCAGATTGGATGTAC
>CANFTU010000143.1 GCA_947450005.1 Comamonadaceae bacterium
CTGCTGGCCGTTTACGGCGACAAGGTGCCGGTGCGCGCCAACGAATGGGACAACCGCCACTTCTGGCGTGTGTCCAACGCCGAACACCTCAAAATGACCGAAGACGTGGGCATGATCAACATCTCTCACTTTGCTGAGATTGATGTCGAAGGGCCTGATGCCGCCGACCTGCTGGAATACATCTGCGTGGCCAAGGTGGGAGGCGATACGCCTGTGGGTAAGGGTGTGTACACCCATTTCCTGGACGCCAAAGGTGGCGTGCGCGCCGATCTGACGGTGCTGCGTCTGGCCCAGGACCATTACCGCGTGATTGATGGTGCCGACGCCGGCCACCGTGACCTGGTGTGGATTCAGCGCATGGCGCAGGACCGGGGCGCGAACGTCAAGGTCACGGACACCACAACGGCCTTTGGTTGCCTGGGGGTGTGGGGTCCGAATGCCCGTGCCACCATCCAAAAGATTGCGGATGAACCCGAGGCTTGGACGCACGAGAACTTCCCCTTCACCGCATTTCGCAATCTCACGATTGCGGGAGTTCCGGTGCTGGCTTTCCGCATTTCGTATGTGGGCGAGCAAGGCTGGGAGTTGCACTTCAAATACGAGGATGGGCTGGCCCTGTGGGACGCCTTGTTCGCGCTGGGCGTGACACCGGTGGGCGTGGAAACCTATGCCAACAGCCGCCGCATGGAGAAGAGCCTGCGCCTGCAAAACGGCGACCTGCTGACCGAGTACAACCTGATGGAATGCGATCTCGCGCGCCCCAAAGTCAAGGCCGCCGACTTTCACGGAAAAGCCGCGCATCTGAAGTTCCGTGAACGCGAACACCAGCCGGCTTATTTGTGCACGCTAACCATGACGCACAACATCGACAGCAAGGGCGTGGCCCGCTACCCGCTGGGTAATCTGTCGGTGATGGACCCCGCTACCGGCCAAACCCTGATCGATTCAGAAGGCCGCCGGTCCTACACCACCAGCATTGCTTTTGGTCCCACCATCGGCAAGAACATTGCCCTGGCCTACTTGCCCCACGCGTACTGCCAAGTCGGGCGCGAGCTGCAGATTCAGTACTTTGACGACGTCTATCCCGTGAAAGTGGAAGCGGTGGGTTACGTCGCTTTGTACGACCCGGAAAATATCAAGCCGCGGTCTTAAAAGGCAATCTGGCGCTGTCAGAAGTGGTATTGAATCTTGCTGAAATCGCTGATGGCAAACGCGTAAAGAATGAGCAAATCTTCTTCGTTTGCGTTGTTGATTTGGTGCTGGGCATTGCCGGGGATAAACAACATCCGACCCGGATCGACGGGATGTAGCACGCCGTCAATGGTGACGGTACCTCGCCCCGAAAGCGTGAAATAGGTTTCCGGTTGCGCATGGCGATGTGGCTCGAGCGATTCACCCTGCTTGAGGCGAACCACGCCCATGGTCATGTCATTCTGGCAACCGGAGCCACTGCCCAGCAATTCTTTCCATTGCGCCTTGCCGCGCGCAGCCATCTGATCGGCTGGCCAGCTTACCCATTCAAGCGCATCAAGGTGTTGAGAGGCTGTATGCATGAAAAATCCACGTTAACAATGTGATGCGGGCATTTTAGGTAACGGGGATGGTCTGGCGCTTTTCTGGATGCAGACCCGAGAACATATGTGGTTTCATGTAGCGTGCAAAAATAGGCTTTCCGAGGCGTTCTTTGCCGATTACATCCGGACTATTTACCGAGAAGGATTGAAGTGAGAAATATTCTTGACCTTGACCGGTATCCCTTGGACAAAGAAGGCAGCCAGGCGTGGCACGCCATGGTGGCGCAGGCCGTCGGTCAGCTGGACGCACACGGCATGTTCAATTTAGAAGGATTTGTGAGGCCGGACGCAGTCCGAGACATCGTCGCCCACATCACGCCGGTCATGGACGCACAGTCCTATACCCACAAGCGCCTTCACAACATTTATTTCCAGCCGGAAATACCGGGCCTTGCACCGGGCCACCCGGCGCTACAGAAGGTCGAGACGATCAACCACACACTGTGTGCCGATCAAATCGCGGACAGTTTGGTACTGTCCATTTACCGATATCCACCATTTGCCAGATTCCTGGCTGCCACGATGGGTAAGGCTGATTTGTACGTCATGCAGGATCCGCTAGCCAGCGTGAATGTCATGGCATATCGGTCTGGCGAAGCGCTGAATTGGCACTTTGACCGCTCCGAGTTCACCACTACATTGCTTTTGCAAGCGCCGGAAATCGGTGGTGAGTTCGAATACCGCAGCGACCTGCGCTCTGCCAGCGATCCCAACTACGCTGGTGTGGCAGAGTTATTGGAGGGAAGAGACCCGCAGATTAAACGCATACGTCTTCAAGCGGGTACGCTCAATGTGTTCCGCGGCAAGAACACAGCGCACAGGGTTACAACGGTGGAAGGCCACGTTGACCGTTACATCGCTGTTTTCTCTTACTACGAAAAACCGGGTGTCATGTTCAGCGACGCTGAGCGCCTGGGCTTTTACGGGCGCACCGGGGCTTGACGTGTGACACCCCTTTCCGCGACCTCCGCGTAGGCATACCCAACCGTCACAACCAGCGCCATACCAGTAACGCGCAATGGGTCAGGGTAGGTTTCATAACGCTCCAGCATTGTGCAGTTGCGTCAGGGACGGATGCCAAAGTTTTCGTAACTGTGCTCATTGGTGTTCACCTGTTTGTAGTCTTAAAAATGCCCCCAAGTTGTCCGTTTTGGTTTGGACGCGGCTCGAATACTGTAATTATATACAGTAAATCTCTGGATTGCAATACCAGCCCAGCCGCCTTCGGACTCCCATCTTCAAACAGCGCCATCAACCTATCATCGGGTGCACCGAATTGAGCGGCCCCCTTCAACAGACCCCAAAGATCCGCCATGAATTTTCAAACCCAGCACCTTTCCAGCCTCAGCAAATATGCCGGTATTGGCTTTATCGCCGGTGCAGTGAACCACGGCATGTTCAGCGAACAGCGGTCATTGGTCACCGCCGGGATGGGCGTTTTGTTCTTTTTGATCGGTGCTTATGTCGAGAACCGATCGCAGGTTGGCGAGGCGGTATCGTGGGGCGATGTACTTGGTTTTGGCATTTTGTCGTCGATCGGTCTGGGCTTTTTTACCGGTGGTCTGCAGCATTTCCCTGATTCGCCGCAGCGCAGCGTGTGGGTGGTGCCGCTGGGGTTTTTTCTCAGTCTGATTTCTCTGTATTTCGGCCATGTCAGCCAGCGTGCGAACGCCAAAGCGGTACTTCTTTACGCACTGGGAGGCGGCGCGATGGTGGTTGCTGCCTGCGTGGCTGCTTCAGGTTTTTTGGGTGCGACGGCGTCGCATGAAGCCAGCCACGAGGCCAGCGGTGCCCATCACCACGCGCAGGAAGAAGCCTCGCCACCGGCCGGGCACGTTGCAGACGATCCGGGGCTGCGGACCGTGGTGATCGATATGAACGACAGCCTTCGCTTTGCTCCCGCACAGTGGCAGGCCACCGAGGGCGAAGCCTTGCGCCTGGTAGTGATCAACTCCGGCAAAGCGCGTCACGAATTGGTGATCGGACAGGAAAAAGAACTAGCTGATCACGCCAAGCGAATGCGCGAGGCGCCTCAAAGTCATCACCATAGTGATAACGCCGTTTCGGTGGAGCCCGGACAGGCCGCGGTTGTGCGATGGTCTTTTAAAACCCCGGGGACCTGGGGCATGGCGTGTTTTGAGCCAGGTCACTTTGAGGCCGGCATGGTGGGGCAAATCATTGTCACGCCTGCGCACGGCCACTGATCGCAAATATCCCTCGCGCGCGGGCAATAAAAAAGCCCGCCTTCCATGAATAGAAGCGGGCTTTGCCGACCGAAATATGGTCGGGGTGAGAGGATTCGAACCTCCGGTCTCTACGTCCCGAACGTAGCGCTTTACCAGACTAAGCTACACCCCGATAGCCGAGGGTTACAGAGTTTAGCAAACGCCCTACCCGGGTGAACGCAGCAATCGGGGTCTTGAATTCACGCCAGATTGTCAACCTTATTGCCTTTTGCGGCGTGGGTCGGCGTCGGAGAAACGGACTGCACGCCGGCGACAGGCTTGGTTGGCTTCGTGTCATGCGCAACCGGCTTCTCGCTGGCAGCGTCTGCATGTCGAACGGGCGCTGGCTTAGGTGCGGAAACGCGAGCGGGGGGAGTTGCTGTGATGCTGGACATTGTCAAATCCTAGTAGTTGAACTCTGTATATCGGCACGAATCCGAACAACTTGAGTAACTCAATACGGAGACCCCAGTGGGGCAGCGGCTCGTTTTATTCGACAACGCCGCGCAGGGCTACGCTTCGCCTGCGCAAAATTTCCAGCAAGAGCAGCATGCTGATCGCGAACAAGATGAGCATGAAGGCTGCGGACAGGATGGTGGGGGAGAGTTGCTCGCGCAGGCCGGTCCACATCTGGCGGGGCAGCGTGGTTTGTTCCGGTCCGCCCAGGAAGAGCACCACGACCACTTCATCAAACGAGGTGGCGAAGGCAAACAGCGCGCCTGAAAGCACGCCGGGCCAGACGATGGGCAGCATGACGCGCCGGAAGGCGGTGAGCTGCGACGCGCCCAGGCCGCGCGCGGCGCGCATGAGGTTCATATCAAAGCCGCCCAGCGTGGCGGTGACCGTGATGACCACAAAGGGCATGCCCAAAACCGCGTGCACCAGCACGATGCCCAGCAGGCTGTTGGCAATACCGAGTTTGGAGAAAAAGAAGTACGAGCCCACGGCTAGAACCACGACCGGCACAATCATGGGCGAGACCAGCACGGCCATCAGCAGACGCTTGCCGGGCAGATTGTGGTGGTTCAGGCCCACGGCGGCCAGCGTTCCCAGCGTGGTTGCCAGCAAGGTGGCCAGCACCGCGGTGACGACGCTGTTGTAAATCGCGTGCAGCCAGGCGGGATTGGTAAAGAGCTCATGAAACCAGCGCAGGCTGTATTCCTTGACCGGGAAGTGGAAATATGGCTCGTTGTTGAAGGCCAGCGGCGCCACGACCAAGACCGGCGCAATCAAGAAAATCAAAACAGCGGCGCAGAAAATCCATAGCACCCAGTGACCGATGCGCTGCATCGGGGTGGTGTACAGGGGCAGCGCGGCGCTCATCCGAGTTTCAGGTTGCCGGGGCCGGCAATCCGGTCATAGATCGCGTACAGCGCCAGAACTGCTGCCAGCAAAATGGCTGCCAAGGCCGAGGCCAAGCCCCAGTTCAGCGAGCGCCCCATGTTGTCGGCCACAAAGTAGCTGATCATCTGGTCGGTCGACCCACCCAGCAGCGCCGGTGTGATGTAGTAACCCAACGCCAGGATGAACACCAGCAGTGCACCCGCACCGATGCCTGGCACGCACTGGGGCAGGTACACGCGCAGGAATGCGGTGCTGGGACTGGCCCCCAATGAGCGGGCCGCCCGCACGTAGGAGGCGGGGATTTGCCGCATGACCGAATACATCGGCAGGATCATGAAGGGCAGCAGGATGTGCGTCATCGCCGTCACTACGCCAAAGCGGTTGAACACCAGCGGCAGCGGCTCGGCTATCAGCCCCAAAGCTTGCAGCAGCGAGTTGATCACGCCTTCTTTTTGTAGAACCACCATCCACGCGGTGGTGCGCACCAGCAGCGAGGTCCAAAACGGGAGCAGCACCAATATCAGCAGCAGGTTCGCGGTCTTGTCGCGCAGATGCGCCAACAGATACGCCAGGGGGAAGCCCAGTGCCAAACACGCCAACGTGACGGTGAGCGCAACGCCCAGCGTGCGCAGGTAA
>CANFTU010000144.1 GCA_947450005.1 Comamonadaceae bacterium
ATGGTGGTCAAAAAGGGAACCAATGACCATGAAATCCTGCCCATGGCGCGGCATTTCCGGGGCAGCGGTGTGGTGTTGCGTTTCATTGAATTCATGGATGTGGGGGCTACCAACGGCTGGCGCATGGACGATGTACTGCCCTCCAGCGCCGTGGTGGAACGCATCCAATCGGCCATGCCGCTGGTTGCGCTCGATGCAGCGCAAGCAGGCGAGACCGCGCAACGCTGGGGCTACGCCGGTGCCCACGGGCGCCATGACCCCCGGCTGGGTGAAATCGGCGTCATCAGCAGCGTGACCCAGGCTTTTTGTGGCGACTGCAGCCGCGCCCGGCTGTCTACCGAAGGGCAGCTCTACCTGTGTCTTTTCGCCAGCCAGGGGTACGACTTGCGCAGTCTGGTGCGGGCCGGCAGCGACAACGCCGATCTGGCGTCCGCAATTGCCCACATCTGGGGCGGCCGTGGCGACCGCTACTCCGCCCTGCGCGCCGCGCTGCCGCCCGACATGGGGTCGGGTGCGAAGAGGGTGGAAATGAGCTACATCGGGGGTTAGCAAGGGATGCCACACGCCTTGGCAAGCTCCAGCGTTCCCCTGCCGTCTGCCATCCGCGCCGACCAGGTGTGTGCCGTGGTGCTGGCCGGCGGCGAGGGCCGGCGCATGGGCGGCGTCGACAAGGGCCTGCAAGTGCTGGATGGAATCCCGCTGGCCCGGCACGCGCTCCAGCGTTTGCAAGAGCAAACGCTCGGGTGTCCCCGCACACGGGCCGTCAACGCCAACCGCAACCAGGCAATCTACGCCAGTTGGGGTGTGCCGGTCTGGGAGGACGCGGTCGGCGGTTTCGCCGGGCCGCTGGCCGGATTCCACACCGCCTTGACACAGTGCGCCGCCACGCACGACTACCTGCTGACCGTGCCCTGTGATTCGCCGCTGTTTCCGCTGGATTTGCTAGCCCGTCTGGCGGGGGCGCTGGCCGCGAGCGACGCCCCTATCGCCATGGCCATGGCCATCGCCCCGGACGGCCCGCAAGACGCGGCGCTGCGCCGGCAGCCGGTTTTTTGTTTGCTCAAAACCAGTCTGTTACCCAGCCTGGAACAGTATCTGCAGGGAGGCGGGCGCAAGATCGACGCATGGACGCAAGCGCAGGGCCAAGTCGATGTGGCATTCGACCAGCCGCGTGACCATGCCCGCGCATTTTTCAATGCCAACACCTTGGCAGAGTTGCAAATGCTCAACAAGCCGTTGACGGTGAATCCGTGAAGCCATGAAAAGTCTGGACCACATCGCCGCCGCGCTGCAGGGCTACGACCCGGATGCGCTGCCCGCGCATGTGGTCAACGCCTTTTTGGCGCAGTGGGTGCCCGCACCCCAACGCACCGAAACCATCGCGCTGATGCAGGCACTGGGGCGGGTTCTGGCTGAGGATGTGGTCTGCCCGATCAACGTACCGGCGCACGACAACTCGGCCATGGACGGCTATGCGTTCGATGGCCGACAGCTGCAAAGCGGGAGCCCGCTCACGTTGCGGGTGCTGGGCACCGCGCGGGCCGGGTCGGCTTACGCCGGGGCCCCGTCCGCCGGGGAATGCGTCAAGGTCATGACCGGTGCCGTCATGCCCGCCGGGCTGGACACCGTGGTTCCCCAGGAACTGGTGCAGCTTGATGGCGACACCATCACCATCCCGGCCGGGGTTCTGCGCCGCGGGGACAACCGGCGACAGGCTGGCGAAGACCTGCGCCAGGGCAGCGCCGCGCTCAGCCGTGGTGCGCGGATCACCCCGGCCGCGCTGGGTCTGATTGCCAGCCTGGGCATTGCGCAGGTGCCTGTCTACGCGCGCTTGCGGGTGGCGTATTTCAGCACCGGCGACGAAATTCTGAGTCTGGGGGACGCGCCGCGTGAAGGTGCGGTGTATGACAGCAACCGCTACACCGTGTTTGGCATGCTGCAGCGCATGGGCGTTGAGGTGTTGGATCTGGGCGTCGTACCCGATCAGCCCGCGGCACTGCAAGCCGCATTTGAACGCGCCGCGCGCGAAGCCGATGCCACCATCACCAGCGGCGGGGTCAGCGTGGGCGAGGCAGACCACACCAAAGCCATGATGCGCCAACTGGCGCGCAGCGCACCCGATGGCAGTGGCGGCGGCGTGGTGTTCTGGCGTATCGCCATGCGCCCGGGCCGGCCCATGGCGGTCGGGCGCATTGGGCACAAACCCCTGTTCGGCCTGCCGGGCAACCCGGTGGCGGTGATGGTCACCTTTCTGGCATTTGTGCGCCCGGCGCTGTGGCAGATGATGGGGGCCACAGCCAGCGAACCGCCGCTGCTGCAAGCCCGCAGCAGCGAAGCCATTCGTAAAAAGCCCGGCCGCACCGAATACCAGCGCGCCATCGTCAGCACCGGCAGCGACGGATCGCTCACGGTGCGTACCACGGGGCAACAGGGCTCGGGGGTTCTAAGCTCCATGGTGCAGGCCAACGGCCTGCTGGTACTGGCCCATGAACAAGGCGATGTCGCGGTGGGCGACCGGGTCAGCGTGATGCTGTTTGACGGGGTTTTGTAGGGTAGCTTCAGCCCACGTCCATGGCCAGGGTCACCCCCTGATTGGCCAGCGCGTCGGCGCGCTCATTACCCGGGTCACCCGCGTGGCCTTTGACCCATCGCCAATCAATGCGGTGGCCGCCATGGGCCACCAGATCGTCCAGCCGCTGCCATAGATCGACATTCTTCACCGGCTGCTTGGAGGCCGTCTTCCAGCCCTTGGCTTTCCAGCCGGGCAGCCATTCGGTGATGCCTTTGAGCACATACTGGCTGTCCAGATGCAGCGTGACCGCGCACGGTCGCTTGAGCGCTGCCAGCGCCTGAATGACAGCCATCATCTCCATGCGGTTATTGGTGGTGCCCAGCTCCCCGCCGCAGAGTTCTTTGCGGGTTCCGTCGGGTGCGCACAGCAGCACGCCCCAACCGCCGGGGCCGGGATTGCCTTTGCAGGCGCCATCGGTGTAAATCGTGACTTCATTCATGGGGGATGCTGCGCTTTCCGGCCTCCAGGTGGCTGGCCACGGGCGCAGTTTGTGCCGCGCGTTGGGACTTGGGCTTCCACGCGGGAGCCATGAGACGCATGCCCCGCACCCGCTTGACGCCCACCACCACATAGGCAGCGCCCAAAATCGGCCACCAGCGCGCACCCATGCGCTCCATAAACCCCCAACGGGTCAGCCATTTCACACTGCGCACCGGCGGCACGTAACAACCGTAACGCACCTGCTCGGTATCAAAACTCAGCAAGCGCAACCAATCACGCAAACGCCACAGGCCGATCGATTCGCCCGATGCCGGCAGATACGAGGGCCCCATACGCCCGCGCAAGCCGATCCGGCGCAGCAACTGCCCCAGCCCCTGGCGGACGGTCCACAAACTGGTGGGGTTGAAGCCGCAAATCACCACGCGTCCATCCGGCACCAAAACACGCTCCACTTCGCGCAACGTCGCATGGGGGTCGGCGCTGCACTCCAGGGCATGGGGCAAAACCAGCAAGTCCAGGCTGGCTGCCGCAAAAGGCAAAGCGGCAAAGTCGGTGACCAGCGCGCAGCGGCAGGGTGGCGCGCCTTCAAGCGGCTGGTCGGCCAGCCAGCGGTGCGGCATGCGGTTGCTGCGCAAAGCGTCTAATACCGGGATACCCAACTGCAGCGCATGAAAGCCAAAGGCATCGGCCACAACGGCGTCCAGCTGCTTTTGTTCCCAGTCCAACAGGTAGCTGCCCACGGGTGTGGCCAGCCAATCCTGCAAACCTATAATTTGTTCGTCCATGAAACCAATCAAAATGCCCGCTGGTGAACCCGGCCACTCGCAGCGCCGGATCATTCTATTCACCCGCCCGGCACACCTATGGTGCCCCCGGGACGCCGCATGAAGCCCGCTGTGCACAAGGTCCTCGCGACCGCCCTGGCCGGGCTGGGCATGATGGGTGTGTTCCCGCTGGCGTGGGGCCAAAGCCAGCCGGACGGTCTGTCACCCCCCATCAGCCTGGAGAGCGCCAGCCGCCGGGTTGCGACGCTAGAAGCACCTTCAGAAATTTGGGACCGTATCCGCACCGGCTTTGCGATGCCCGACCTGCAAACCGACCAGGTGCGTGACCGCGAGGTCTGGTATTCCAGCCGCCCCGACTACCTGTACCGTATGACGGAGCGTTCGCGCAAATACCTGTTTCACATCGTCGAAGAATTGGAGTTGCGCGGGATGCCCACCGAGCTCGCACTCCTGCCCTTCGTGGAGAGCGCCTTCAACCCGCAAGCCGTATCCAGCGCCAAGGCGGCCGGCATGTGGCAGTTCATGCCGGCCACCGGCAGAACCTTCGAGCTCAAGCAGAACATTTTTCAGGATGACCGCCGCGACGTGCTGGCCAGCACCCGGGCGGCGCTGGACTACCTGCAAAGGCTTTACGGGATGTTTGGCGACTGGCACTTGGCACTGGCCGCCTACAACTGGGGCGAGGGCAACGTGGGCCGCGCCATCGCGCGCAACCAGCAAAAAGGGCTGGGTACCGGCTACCTGGACCTGCCCATGCCGGCCGAGACCCGCCTCTATGTTCCCAAGCTGCAGGCGATCAAAAACATCGTGCTGCAACCCCAGGCCTTTAACTCCCAACTGCCCGCCATCGGGAACCACCCCTATTTCGCCAGCGTGCCCATCAGCCGCGACATTGACGTCACCCTGGCAGCCAAGCTGGCACAAATTCCGCTGGACGACTTCAAGGCGCTGAACCCCTCGGCCAACAAGCCGGTCATCTTGGCCGCCGGTAAGCCCTACATCCTGCTGCCCTGGGACAACGCCGAAGTGTTTCAGAACAACCTGGACGGCATCGCCGGTGCCCGGCTGGCAAGTTGGACCGTCTGGGTTGTGCCGCAAACCATGAGCGTAGCGACGGCGTCCAAGCGCAGCGGAATGGGTGAGCAGCAGCTGCGCGAACTCAACGGCATCCCCCCACGCATGCTGATCGGCGCCGGTTCCTCGTTGCTGGTGCCGCGCGGTGCGAAGCTCGACCAAGACGTGGGCACCAAAGTGGCCGACAACGGGCAGTTGTCATTGGCACCTGAAATCGTGCTGCAACGCACCCTGATCAAAGCCGGCAAAAAGGACACGGTTGCCAGCATCGCCAGCCGCTACAAAATCACGCCGGCCAACGTCGCCCAATGGAACAATATGAGCGCCTCAGCGGCCTTCAAGCCGGGGCAAAAAGTAGTGGTTTTCCTGCCTGCCAGCGCGCTCAAGAAAGCGGCACCGGCGCGCAAGGTAGTGGACGCCAAACATCCCAAAAAATCGGGCTAAGGCGGCCTGCGGCTCAGCGGTAGCCAATCAACAGAATGGCCACGTTGGTGGCGAATGCGCCGGTCCACACCAGGCTGCGCGCATTGGCCAGGCCCCCGACATACAGGCCCACATACACCACCCGCAGGGTGATGAACAGCGCGGCCAACAAGTCCAGCCAATTCTGCTCTGCGCCCAACTGGTGGGCGATCACGACCGCACCGATGAAAAACGGCAGCGCCTCAAAACTGTTGGCCTGCGCCGCATTGGCGCGTCCGCGCCATTGGGTTTGCTGCGCCAGCCAATCCCGCGGGTTGCGGTTGTCATAACCGCCTTCGCTCAGCGGTACAAAGCGTCCGGACTTGGCGATACCGGCACAGACAATCGGCAACACGGCGGCGGCGAGCACGCACCAGTAAGCCAGAGAAAAATGGGGCATCGGATCTCCTCCTGAAGCGCGGCTAG
Source organism: Comamonadaceae bacterium (assembly GCA_947450005.1). Classification (GTDB taxonomy): domain Bacteria; phylum Pseudomonadota; class Gammaproteobacteria; order Burkholderiales; family Burkholderiaceae_C; genus Allorhodoferax. Next base: position 5,761 of record CANFTU010000144.1, read on the forward strand.
CGGCGATCGAC
>CANFTU010000145.1 GCA_947450005.1 Comamonadaceae bacterium
ATAGGAATATCAGTCTCGGGTGCTGTGTGCGTCAGGAGGTGTGGATGAGTGGCCGGAAGTTGCTAAACCGCGGCGAGACCCGTCCGAAGCATCGTATTTTAACCGCAAATCACGCTTGGAGATCGGCCGCGTTCAGTCACTTCAATGCCAATGCGATCACGCGTGAGAACCAAAGGATTCACCCTATCAGCAGTGCCGCAACGACGCGCCGTCCTTCGCCCACCAGAAAGTTGTAGGTCCGGCAGGCTGCTTGGGTATCCATGGTCTCCACGCCGATGCGCCCGGCGTACAGGCTGCTCAAAAGTGCAGGCGGTGGGAATCGAAGCAAAGCGCCACTGCCAAAAAGCACCAGTTCCGGGTCTAGCGCTGCCAGTTCTTCAAAGTGATCAGCCCGCAAAGCCGCGAAGTCGGGACAGTTCCAGGGGGCGAGAACGCCTTGGCCAACCAGCAGGCTGTGTGCAAAACGCTGTCCGTTGACGCTAACCCAGCCCTCGCCATATCCGGTGATCGCGTTACCGGTGGTTGCATCTGCTTGGAACTTCATGTTGGGGCGGGAAGGGTTGTGGGGTGCCGGTGGCGGGCGTTTGTGTTCCAATTATCGGCTTCATTCACCTGCCGCCCCATCATGCTTCCCGCCCAAGGAGGGACTTTGAAACCCGTTTTGAAATCCGCCAAGCTGGCCAATGTGTGCTACGACATACGCGGCCCGATCATGGACCGTGCCCGCCAGATGGAAGAAGAAGGGCAAAAAATCATCAAGCTCAATATCGGCAATCTAGCGGTATTTGGCTTCGATGCGCCCGAAGAAATCCAGCAGGACATGGTGCGCAACCTGTCCAATGCATCGGGATACTCCGATAGCAAAGGCATTTTTGCAGCCCGCAAAGCGGTCATGCACGAAACCCAAAAGCAGCATATTCAGGGCGTAACGCTGGACGATATTTACCTGGGCAATGGTGCCAGCGAACTGATCGTCATGGCGACCAACGCGCTCCTGGACGATGGTGATGAGCTCCTGCTCCCCGCACCGGATTACCCCTTGTGGACGGCTGCGGCCAGCCTCTCGGGCGGAAAGCCGGTGCATTACCTGTGCGATGAATCGCAAGGCTGGGCGCCTGATTTGGATGACATGCGCGCCAAGATCACACCACGCACCAAGGGAATTGTGGTGATCAACCCCAACAACCCGACCGGCGCGCTCTACAGCGACGCCACGTTGCAAGCCATTGTCGACATGGCCCGTCAACACGGCTTGGTGATCTTCGCCGATGAGGTCTATGACAAGGTTCTATACGACGGCATCCGACACACGGCGATCGCATCGTTGAGCACGGATGTCCTGACGCTGACCTTTAACTCCCTCTCCAAGAGTTACCGCTCCTGCGGCTACCGGGCGGGTTGGATGGTGGTCTCGGGTGATAAGCGCCATGCCCGGGACTACATTGAAGGGCTGAATATGCTCTCCAACATGCGGCTGTGCCCGAATGTGCCCGGTCAGTACGCGGTCCAGACGGCACTTGGCGGTTACCAAAGTATTGATGACCTGGTGTGCGAAGGCGGCCGCTTGCGGCGTCAGCGCGATCTCGCGTATGAATTGATCACCGCGATTCCGGGCGTGAGCTGCGTCAAACCGGTGGCGGCGCTGTACATGTTCGCGCGCTTGGATCCCGCCGTCTACCCGATTGCCGACGATCGCGAGTTCTTTCTGGACTTGCTCAACGAGACCCGCGTGATGTTGGTCCAGGGAACCGGTTTCAACTGGGCTGCGCCAGACCATTTCCGTATCGTCTTTTTGCCCCATGAAGACGATCTGCGCGAGGCCATCGGCCGCATTGCCCGCTTTCTTGCGCATTACCGACAAACCCATGCACAGGCTGCCTGAATTCAACCATGTCGAATAAGCTTTCTTTGAAACCCATCCAAGTCGGTCTCCTGGGTATTGGCACCGTCGGTGGCGGCACGTTCCGGGTGTTAGAGCGCAACCAGGAAGAAATCAAACGCCGTGCCGGGCGCGGCATTGAGATTGGCATCGTCGCTGCTCGCGATCTGGTCCGCGCGCGCAGCATGGTCGGGCCGGAAACCCGCCTCACCGTCGATCCGATGGAGGTGGTGAACCACCCGGATATCGAAATCGTGGTCGAGGTGATCGGCGGCACTACCTTGGCCAAAGACTTGGTGATGCGCGCGATTGCCAACGGCAAGCACGTTGTGACCGCCAACAAAGCCCTGCTCGCTGAGCACGGCAATGAGGTCTTCGCAGCCGCGCAGAAGCACGGCGTGATGGTGGCGTTTGAAGGTGCGGTGGCGGTGAGCATTCCCATCATCAAGGCCTTGCGCGAAGGACTTTCGGGCAACCGCATCGAGTGGGTGGCCGGCATCATCAACGGGACCACCAATTTCATTTTGAGCGAGATGCGTGACAAAGGTCTGGGCTTTGACACGGTGCTGGCGCAGGCCCAGGCGCTGGGTTACGCCGAAGCCGACCCCAGTTTTGATATCGAAGGTTTTGATGCCGCGCACAAAGCGACCATCCTGGCCTCGGTGGCTTTCGGAATTCCAATCCAGTTCAAGCCTGACCATGTCGAAGGCATCACACAACTGGCCGCAGCGGATATCACGTATGCCTTTCAAATGGGCTATCGCATCAAGCTGCTCGGTATCGCCAAGCGCACTTCGCAGGGCATTGAGCTGCGCGTTCACCCCACGCTGATCCCATCCAAGCGCCTGTTGGCCAATGTGGAGGGCTCGATGAACGGCATCATGGTGAAGAGCGACGCTGCCGGTATCACCATGTACTACGGTGCGGGTGCCGGTTCCGAGCAAACCGCGTCTGCCGTGATTGCCGATCTGGTGGATGTAGCCCGTTTGCATACGGCAGACGCGGCGCAGCGCGTGCCCCATTTGGCGTTTCAGCCCGATGCCATGAGTTCTGAACCAGTGCTTCCCATGAGCGCGGTGGTCACGAGCTACTACTTGCGTTTGCGGGTGGCTGACCAGGCCGGCGTGTTGGCCAAAGTAGCCGGGATTTTGGCCGAGTGCGACATCAGCATTGATGCGGTCATCCAGCGCGAGGCGGACGAAATCGATAGTGATAACGCCGCCCAAACTGACCTGATTATTCTCACCCACGACTGCGTGGAGTCACGCATGGACGCTGCGCTGTCGCGCATGCAAACCTTGCCCACCGTGTTGCAAAAAATCGTGCGCATCCGCAAAGAAGAGCTGGCCTGATTTCCCATGTTGTACTTCTCGACCCGCGCCACGGCGACCGCCGGGCACCCTGCTCCCGCCGGACGGCGTTTTTGCGACATTCTTTTGGAAGGCCTGGCGCCGGATGGCGGCCTGTACCTTCCCCAAAGCTACCCGCAGATTGACGGCGCAACGCTGACCCGTTGGCGTGGCCTGGACTACGCCGATTTGGCGTTTGAAATTGTGTCGCTATACGTCGATGACATCCCTGCGCACGACCTGCGTGCCTTGTGCCGCAAGACCTACACAGCGGCGGTTTTCGGTACACCCCAGATCACGCCCCTGACCCGGTTGGAAGATGGCCTGTATTTGTTGGGCTTGTCGAATGGTCCGACGCTGGCCTTCAAAGATATGGCCATGCAATTGCTGGGCAATTTGTTCGAGTACCACCTGGCGCGGCAGGGGGAAGAGTTGAATATTTTTGGCGCGACCAGCGGCGACACCGGTAGCGCTGCGGAGTACGCCATGCGCGGCAAAAAAGGCGTGCGCGTCTTCATGACTAGCCCGAAAGGCCGCATGAGTCCCTTCCAGCAGGCGCAGATGTTCAGCCTGATGGACGACAACATCATCAACATCGCAGTCAAGGGCGTCTTTGACGATTGCCAGGACCTGGTCAAAGGCGTCTCCGGCGATCTGGACTTCAAGCGGCGCTACCGCATTGGTACCGTGAATTCCATCAATTGGGCGCGGCTGATGGCGCAGGTGGTTTATTACTTCGCTGGCTACCTGCAGACGACAACCGACAACAGCCAGCGGGTCAGCTTCTGCGTCCCCAGTGGCAACTTTGGCAATGTCTGCGCCGGCCATGTCGCCCGCATGATGGGCCTGCCCATTGACAAGCTGGTGGTCGCAACGAACGAAAACGACGTGTTGGATGAGTTTTTCCGCACGGGCGTGTACCGCGTGCGTGGCACGGCTGACACGCATGAGACATCCAGTCCGTCCATGGATATATCCAAGGCCAGTAACTTCGAGCGTTTTGTTTTTGATTTGCTAGGGCGTGATGGCACCCGCACGCAGGCCTTGTTTGGCGATGCCATTGCCAGCGCGGGCCGTTTTGATTTGAGTGGCGATCCGGCCTTTGCCCTGGCCGCCACGCGCTACGGCTTTTCCAGCGGAAAGAGCACCCACGCCCAGCGCCTGGCGACCATCCGCGATTGCGCCGCACGCTACGGCGTTGTGATCGACACCCATACCGCCGACGGTCTGAAAGTCGCCCAGGAGCAACGTGCGTCCGGCGTTCCGATGGTGGTCTTAGAGACCGCTTTGCCCATCAAATTTGCTGCGACCATTGTGGAAGCCTTGGGCCGCGAGCCGGACCGTCCCGCGCGCTTTGAGGGGATTGAGGCCTTACCCAAACGCGTGCTCCATATGGACGCTGACCTGACAGCTATGAAAGCGCTGATCGCTCGCACCTGCGACGCGTGAAGTCCGCCAAGCAAACATGACCGCGCGCGCGCCGCTGAAACCCCTGGACGAGGCGCTGGCTCAGCTGCTGGATGCGGTCGTTCCTTTGGGCGATCTAGAGCGTGTTGCCACGCTCGATGCCGATGGGCGTGTCCTCGCGCAGGATGTAGTTTCCGCTCTGCACGTGCCGCCGCAGGACAACAGTTCCATGGACGGATATGCGCTGCGTTGCGCCGACGTGTCGAAGGCTGGCACGGTGCTCCCTCAAAGCCAACGCATTGCCGCAGGAATGGCTGCGCAAGCTTTGGCAGCCGGTACGCTGGCGCGCATTTTCACCGGCGCGCCACTGCCTCCCGGCGCCGATGCGGTGCTGATGCAAGAAGATTGCACGGTCCTGGAGACGGCGGATGGCGCAGTGCCGCAGGTGCGCGTGAATGCCTTGCCACAAGCGGGTCAATGGATCCGCCGCGCGGGCGAAGACGTGGCGCGCGGTGCGGTGGTTTTGGCGCGTGGGGTCCGCTTGGGACCTGCCGAAATGGGACAGGCGGCCGGCGTCGGCATGGATTACCTGCAGGTCGTACGCCGTCCCCGGGTGGCCCTTATGTCCACTGGAGATGAGCTGGTGATGCCGGGTGCCTGTGCGCCTGCCGACATGCCGCCTGGCGCGATTTACAACTCCAACCGCTTTTTCCTGGTCGCATTGCTCAGGCGCTTGGGGTGTGAGGTCACCGATCTTGGCATCGTTCCCGATCAACGTGCCGCAACCGTCGATGCGTTGGCCGCAGCGGCGCGCAGCCACGATGTCATCGTGACCAGCGGCGGCGTATCGGTTGGCGAAGAGGACCACATCAAACCCGCTGTTCAACAACTGGGCAGCCTCGACTTGTGGCAAATCGCTATCAAGCCGGGCAAGCCTTTTGCCCACGGACGCATCGGGCCGGCGCATTTTGTCGGTCTGCCGGGCAACCCGGTCTCGAGTTTCGTCACCTTTTTGTTGTTGGTGCGTCCCATGCTGCACAAATTGCAAGGTATGGCCGACAAGGGGTTGCACGGGGTTCCAGTGCGGGCGGATTTCGACTGGGGTC
>CANFTU010000146.1 GCA_947450005.1 Comamonadaceae bacterium
GGCCCAGGCGCTCGTTGCACAGCCCCAATACCTGCTCCTGGACGAGCCCACTAGCGCGCTGGATATCAGCCACCAACTGGAGGTGCTGGCCTTTGTTCGGGGCATTACCCATGCGCGGGGCTTGACCACAGTCATGGTCCTGCACGACTTGAACGCGGCTGCGCGCTACTGTGACGATATTGCCCTCATGTCGGAAGGGCGGGTGGTTCGCTGCGACGCAGCGGCCCATGTTCTAGGGCAGGAGACCGTATCTGAGGTTTTTGATGTGGTGACCGAGAGCCTTCGCTGCAGCGACGGAATTGAAGTTTTGGTTGCTATCCGCAAGAAAGCCGGCGTGCTTTAGCAAGATGGGGCTTTTTGCGTCCGCATAAGGCCAGGACGCAGGCAGATTAGAGTTCCTAGGACCATCGTTTGTACGACCGCAGAACTATTCGGCGTTGGCGCGCCAGTAAGCCCCCCGGCCTGCGGGAATACCCTGAGCGCAAGCAATTGCCAGAAGCCCGGGACTTTGTTAGATTGCGCCGCAGAGGGCCATCTTGCCTTTGGTTGATTCCATGATGGGCATTCCTATGATCAAGGCCGCGGTACTTCCTACCATCACCAGGCTGGCAACGCCCCTGGCCGAGCTCACTTGGATGGCCATGTCGATGTTCTCTAAACGGTCTACCGCATCAAACGAAAATTACCGTGAAAGCTTCCAAGGAACGCCGGCCGAGTGCCAAGCCTCGATCCTCGCCGTCATTGAATCCGAAATCGTTCCCCGCCTGTTGAAAGCGCAGCGCGTGGACAGAAGCTATTTGAGCCTGGTTCCGGCCAGCCGTGCCATGCCGACCCAGCATGAAATCGCGGCTTTTTTGGAACTGTGCATAGGCCAGGATTCCCAAGCGGCACAGGCCTTTGTGGACCGCTTGCTCAAAGAAGGTCTCAATACCGAGCACATCTTCTTGGAGCTGATCACACCGACCGCACGGGCTTTGGGCGCCCGGTGGGAAGATGACACGCTGGACTTCACGCAAGTCACCCACGGGTTGGTGCAACTCCATTCCATCACACATGCGATTGGCTTCGCGTACGAAGAAGGCCCGCGTATCCAAGGTGAAGTCAAGCGCGTGATGATTGCCTCCGCACCGGGCTCGGAACATTTGCTCGGCCCCACCATCGTGTCCGAATTTTTCCGCCGTGGAGGCTGGCAAGTTGTGGTGGAAATATCACCCAGCGCCAAGGAATTGGCGCAAGCCGTTGCCGGCGAATGGTTTGACACGGTGGGCCTGTCGGTGAGCATCAACCACCAGCTGAAAGACTTGGATGCACTGGTTGCGAACATTCGCCACAGTTCCCGCAACCCGCGTCTGTCCGTCTTGTTGGGCGGCCCAATTTTTACGGTGCGGGATTTTGATGCGAGCGCCTTCGGTGCGGACGGCATTTGCACCGATGCCAAAGATGCAGTCGCCATGGCCGTCGCCTCGCTGCCCAAGGATTAACCAGCGCTTGTAGCGCGGCTGGGCCATTGAGCTGCCGATGGACTCGCGGTCGCCAGCCTGAAAAATTTTCCAAATCCCAGTGAAATTCGGCTTTGCAAGCCCGCCTCTCACTCTCACGACAGGCTGTTTCGTGGGGTAGAGGGTTTTCCCTGTAGGTAGTCAGCTATCACCCGAACGCGGGTTTTCGACCGGATACTTCTTCTGCGATGCACAAAACCGTGCAGATGCGACTAACACACCGGAGACAAAACATGCGTGTCATTTCCATTGCCCAGGACAGCCCCGAAATCGCGGGCTGCGAAGAAGACAGCGGCATCGTCCGCAAAGTCAATCTGCCGCTGGCGCGGCGCGAATTCCTCAAAGGCTCCGGCCTGTTGATGGGTACCTTGGCCAGCGGTTCGCTGTTGGCCACGCTGGCCCCCAGCACCGCCTGGGCGCTGGAATTGAAGAAGCTCTCCACCGCCGAAGGCCAAACCCTGATGGCCATGGGCCGCATTCTGTTCCCCCACAAAAAGTTGCCGGACGCGGTCTATGCGTTGCTGGCCAAGGACCTCGACGGAAAGGCCGCCGGCGATGCGGGCGCGGCCAAGATGCTGCAAGACGGTATCGCCTGGCTCAACAAGTCTGGCGGTGGCGACTTTGCCAAAGGCAGCGAGAAGCAGCGCAACGACATCGTGCGCGGGCTGGAAGGTACAGCCTTCTTTGCCACGGTGCGCGGCCAGTGCATCACCTCGCTGTATGACAACGATATGGCCTACGCCGTGTTCGGCTACCCCGGCTCTGCCTGGGAAAAAGGCGGCTACATCACACGCGGATTCCAAGACCTCAAATGGTTGCCGGAGCCATCCAAAGAAGCCAGCCCACCGCCCTTCCTCGGCTAAGCAACCAAACCCCATACAGGAGATAGAACATGGCGAAATTTGATTTTTCTGACGACTCCGTAGTCGTCGTCATCGGCTCGGGCGCAGGCGGTGGCACATTGGCCAACGAACTCTGCCAAAAAGGCATCAAGGTCGTGGTCCTCGAGGCCGGTGCGATGCAGTCGAGTGCAAGCTTTATCAATGACGAATGGAAGTCCTTCGTGCAACTGGCCTGGCTGGATGCACGCACCACCTCCGGATCCTGGCGTGTCGCCAAAGACTTTGCCGGTCTGCCGGCCTGGATTTGCAAAACCGTCGGCGGATCGACCACCCACTGGGCCGGTGCCTCGCTGCGCTTCCAAGAGCATGAGTTCCGCGTCAAGTCGGTGTACGGCGATGTACCGGGCGCCAACTTGCTTGACTGGCCCATCACTCTCAAAGACCTGGAGCCCTACTACGCCAAGGCCGAATACAAAATGGGTGTGACGCGCACCAATGGCATTCCCGGTCTGCCTGGCAATAACAACTTCAAAGTGCTGCACGCCGGCGCAACCAAGCTGGGCTACAAAGAAGTGCACACCGGCAATATGGCGATCAACAGCCAGCCACGCGACGGTCGCGGACGCTGCATGCAGCTGGGCTTTTGCTTCCAGGGCTGCAAGAGCGGCGCGAAATGGTCCACGCTGTACACCGAAATCCCGAAGGCCGAGGCCACCGGTAATTTCGAAATCCGTCCATCGTCCCACGTGACCCGCATCGAGCACAACGCCTCCGGCAAAGTGACCGGTGTGGTGTACTTTGACAAGGACGGCAAAGAGCAGCGCCAAAAGGCCCGCATCGTGGCTGTGGCCGGCAACTCGATCGAAACCCCGCGCCTGCTGCTGCTGTCGGCATCCAACATGTTCAAAGACGGTCTGGCGAACTCCTCCGGCCAAGTGGGCCGCAACTACATGCGCCACATGACTGGATCGGTCTATGCCGCGTTCAAGAACCCGGTGCATATGTACCGTGGAACCACCATGGCCGGCATCATCCGTGACGAGTCCGCGCATAACCCGGCCCGTGGCTTTGTGGGCGGCTATGAAATGGAGACTCTGAGCTTGGGCGTACCCTTCCTCTCGGCTTTCCTGGATCCCGGCGCCTGGGGTGCGGATTTCGCTTGGTGGATGGACCACTACACCAACCTTGCCGGTATGTGGCTGGTGGGTGAAGACATGCCACGCGAGACCAACCGCGTCACGCTCAACACCAATGTCAAAGACCAGTGGGGCAACTATGCGCCCAACGTCCACTTTGACGACCACCCCAACGACATCGCCATGCGCAACCATGCATTCACCCAGGGCGAGCGTGTGTACCAAGCGGCCGGCGCGATCAAGACCTACCGCACACCGCCCTACCCGTCCACCCACAACCTGGGAACCAGCCGCATGAGCGCACGGCCCCAGGACGGTGTGGTGAACAAATGGGGCCAAACGCACGACATCCCCAACCTGTTCATCAGCGACGGCAGCCAGTTCACCACCGGCGGCGCGGAGAACCCCACGCTGACCATTGTGTCCTTGGCCATCCGCCAGGCGGAGTACATCGCCCAGCAAATGACCGAGCGGGCGATTTAATATCCGGTACGACCGAGGCAGGAGTGAAGCATGTGTGAATATTTCGTCAAAGCCGACCCGATCCAGTACGAACAGCGTACGCGCACGGTTCGTATCCGCAACGTGTTGACCAGCCTGCGGCTGGAAAACATGGTGTGGGACATCCTGGCGGAGATGGCAGAAGAAGAAGGCTGCACCACGAATGCGCTGATTTCGAATTTCCATGACGAAATCCTGGCGCATCGGGGTGAGGTTCCCAACTTCGCCTCCTTCCTGCGGGTCACCAGCATGCGCTACCTGCGCCGCTGTGTGATCAACATGGAGCGGGAACAGACGAACACCCTCGCCGTGGCTAACGTCACCAACCTGCCCGGCCGGGCCCAGTCGCTTGAATCCGCCCCAAAGCCGGTGGCGGCGGTGGGCAGGTAATTACATTTCCCATCGCAACCCATCCGGCGCCTGCCACGGCACCGGGTGGGATTTTTTTGAGCCCAAGTTTCCCACCCCAAGAGAATTTGCTTATGAGTTTCACCACCGAAAACCAACCCGGTGTCAGCCCCGCAGTCCCCGAGGCCACACGCGGCTTTGTATTTAACCACTCGATGCTGCGTATCAAAGATCCGCAGGTATCGCTGGCTTTCTACACCGGCGTCATGGGCATGCGCCTGCTGCGCAAACTCGACTTCCCGGAGATGAAGTTTTCACTGTACTTTTTGCACCGCGCCGCTGAAGGCGAGAGCGCACCGGATGATGTGGGCGAGCGCACTGCCTGGACGTTTGCGCAACGCGGCATTTTGGAGCTCACCCATAACTGGGGCACGGAGTCGGACCCGGACTTCAAATACCACGACGGTAATGCACAGCCTCAAGGCTTTGGCCACATCTGTTTTTCGGTCCCTGACTTGGACGCGGCCACAGCCTGGTTCGACCAGAACCAGGTGACCTTCGTGAAACGCCCCGACCAGGGCAAGATGAAAGACGTGGCGTTTATCAAAGACCCGGACGGCTACTGGATCGAGATCGTCGAGCCGGCCCGCCTCAAAGCTTTAGGACGTTAAAACCATGGTGACAATTTTCAAAGGTCGCAGGACCACCCCCCTTCAGATTGCGGTTCTCCTCTGCGCAGGTGCGTTCACGCTGCAAGCCCAGGCCAACGAGGCGCTCGCCAACAAGAGCGGTTGCCTGGGTTGCCACGCTGTGGCCACCAAACTGGTGGGCCCTGCCTACAAGGACGTGGCCGCCAAATACGCTGGCCAGGCCGATGCACAAGCCATGCTCATGCAAAGCATCCGCAACGGTAGCGTTGGCAAATGGGGCGAACTGCCCATGCCGGCCCATCCCAAACTGTCAGATGCCGATTTGAAAAAGTTGGCCACCTGGGTTCTCAGCGCCAAGTAAACCAACTCGCATGAAGTACCTCCACACCATGGTCCGGGTGACCGATTTGGAAGCATCGCTGCGGTTCTACCGCGACGCGCTGGGCCTGGAAGTGCTGAGCGTGCGCGAGGTGCCCCAGGGACGTTTCACGCTGGCCTTTTTGGCCGCGCCCGGCGACCGCAGCGCGCAAGTGGAGCTGACCTACAACTGGGATCCGGAGGCCTATACCGGCGGGCGTAACTTCGGCCATCTGGCCTACGCGGTCGACGACATCTACGCAACCTGCGCCCGCCTGCAAGCGCACGGCGTGGAAATCGTACGGCCACCACGTGATGGCTACATGGCCTTTGTCCGCTCGCCGGA
>CANFTU010000147.1 GCA_947450005.1 Comamonadaceae bacterium
CAATCGCGTGCACAGCGGCAATTTCCATCTCAACCGTGATGGTCGATGCGCCCGCATCCAGCGCGCCCCGGAAGATGTAGGGGAAGCACAAGACGTTGTTGACCTGGTTGTGGTAATCGGTGCGGCCAGTGGCCATGATGGCGTCGTCACGAACCGCCTTGACTTCTTCGGGCAGGATTTCAGGCGTCGGATTGGCCAGCGCAAAAATCAAGGGCTTGGCCGCCATCGAAGCCACCATGTCGGGCTTGAGCACGCCACCGGCGGACAGACCGAGGAAGATGTCGGCACCCACCATGACCTCGCGCAAGGTCCGCGCGCTGGTCTTTTGGGCGAAGGCAATCTTGTCTTCGTCCATCAGCTCGGTGCGCCCCTCATAGACCACCCCGGCCAGATCGGTCACAAAAATGTTCTCGCGGGGAATTCCCAGCTTCACCAGAAGGCCCAAGCAGGCCAGCGCAGCAGCACCCGCGCCCGAAGTCACCAGCTTGACCTTTTTCGGGTCTTTTCCGACCACGCGCAGTCCGTTGAGCAAGGCCGCACCGACCACAATCGCCGTGCCATGCTGGTCGTCGTGGAAGACCGGAATCTTCATGCGCTCGCGCAACTTGCGCTCCACATAAAAACAATCCGGCGCTTTGATGTCCTCCAGGTTGATGCCCCCGAAGGTGGGCTCCAGCGACGCGATGATGTCGACCAGTTTGTCGAGATCGTGCTTTTCATTGATCTCGATATCGAACACGTCGATACCGGCGAATTTCTTGAATAGGACGCCCTTACCCTCCATCACCGGCTTGGCCGCCAGCGGCCCGATATCGCCCAGACCCAGCACCGCCGTGCCGTTGGTGATGACCGCCACCAGGTTGCCGCGGCTGGTGTATTTGAAGGCGTTGTTCGGGTCTTTGACGATCTCCTCACACGGCGCCGCGACCCCGGGGGAGTAGGCCAACGCCAGGTCATGCTGGTTGATCAACTGCTTGGTCGCCGCAATCGAAATCTTGCCGGGCGTGGGGAACTGGTGGTAGTCCAACGCCGCTTGGCGTTGTGAGGCCGGCTTGCTCGGTTCAGCCGGGGAACCGGATGCCATCGCGGAGGGGGTATTGCTCATCAGAATCCTTATGCGGTCGCCCGGTCTCGGATGCAGTGCGCAGGCCGTGTGCCTGCGCCGCCAGGGCCGACAGATTGTAGGCCGCTGTCAGGGCATCACGGGGCGGTCGCTTTGCTCCATTCCATGCGTTTGCTGCATTGCTTGCCTGTGAGGACAAACCCGCGCTGCACTCCGGCGGCATCCACAAAGCGCCAGGCGCCGCCCTCCAGCAAGCCTTCGGTGGCAGGGTCCTGCGTCCAAACACCGGGCGTGTCCGGGTGCGGCGCGGCCACTGTGATCGGCAACGCCGGGGTTTTGACCGCAACCGGCATCAGGGGGAAAACCAGCGCCGTTGGGGTGCCGCAGAGGGTGGCCGCCAAGGCCCGGGCTGCGTTCATGATGGGCATCACATAGGGCAAGGTGCGCCCGTCGGCACTGGCGTACTGGGCGCAGTCACCCAAGGCGTAAATCCCTGGCGCACTGGTTTGCAAGTGTGCGTCCACCAGCACACCGCGCGCGCAAGCCAGCCCGGACTGCATCGCCAGCGCCGTATCGGCACGCAAGCCCACGGCGCTCAGAACCGCATCGGCTTCGACCGATGTGCCGTCAGAAAGCGTTCCAACATACCGGTGCGCGCCTGCAGCGGCGGCCTGCACGGTCTGCACCGTGACACCCCAATGCCAGACCACGCCCAGATCCTGCAGCGCCTGCCGGAGCTGCTCTGCGGCAGCGGCCGGCAGCAGCGCGGCCAGCGGGCCGGACGCGGGATCCACCACATGCACCGCATAGCCGGCTTGCAGCAAGTCGTTGGCGAACTCGCAACCGATCAAACCACCACCGATCACCAGAACCGCGTGGGGCTGGCCGTCTGTGCGCGGCGCCAGCGCAGTCAATTCCGCATGGAAGCGGCGGAAGTCGTCGAGGTGGTTGACGCTTTGGACCGCCTGCGCCGCGTCACCCTGCATGGGGATGCGGATCGGGTGCGCGCCTGTGGCCAAGACCAGTTGCCGGTAGGACATGCTTTCGCTTTTTCCGTCCTGTTCCATAACGAGCGTGTGCGTGGCGGCATCTATCGACAGCACCGTGCAGTGCGCGCGCAGGCTGACGCCCAAATTCTGGGCCATGGCCGCCGCAGCCGTGGTGACCAATTGGTCCGGGCTGCGCTTTTGACCGAATGCGTTAGACAGCGTGGGCTTGCCGTAAAAGTCACCGTTGTCGCGCGTGATCAGCTGAATCGGCACCGCTGCGTCGAGCTTGCGCAATTCGCGCGCCGTGGTCCAGGCCGCCAGGCCGGCACCCACAATAACCACCGGCGGCGCGCCCGCAGCGCTCATACCTGCACCGCTTCGAAGTCGGCTTTGGCCACGCCGCAGTCCGGGCAGGCCCAGTCGGCCGGCACGTCCGCCCAAACGGTTCCCGGCGCAATGCCGTCTTCCGGACGGCCCAGGGCCTCGTCATACACAAAGCCACACACAATGCACATATAGGTTTTCATGGTCAATCTCTCGCTCAGGTCAATAGAAGGTTTTGCAAATCGCTCAGGTCGCAGGGACCGCTCAAGCCGCCACTTTCGCCAATTGGTCGCGGTAATGGTTGGCGTGGCGCTCCTCCACCTTGGCTAAGGCGGCAAAGCGCTTTTGCGCAGTGCGCAAGGTAGCAGCAAATTGGGCGGCATGCGCCTGGGACTCGGCAATCTGCTCGTCCATCTCGGCCACCGCAGCGGCATTGCCCTCGCGCTCGGCGGTGTCACGAAAGCGCGGATACATATCGCTGTACTCATAGGTCTCGCCGTCAATGGCAATTTGCAGGGCCGCTGCCGGGGTCAGGCTGGCCTTGGGGTACAGCAAGTCCAGATGCCCGAAAGCGTGCATCACCTCCTGCGCAGCGGTTTCCTCAAACACCAGCGCGGTGTCTTCATCGCCGGCGGCGCGTGCCAGCCGGGCGAAGTAGCGGTATTTGATGTGCGCCATGGATTCGCCGGCAAAGGCCGCCTCCAGGTTGGCAAGGGTGGTGATGTCGGGGCGGGTCGCGGTGGTCATCATGAACTCCTGTGATTGATGAAATAAATCAGAACAGGAGGAATGATAGGGATTATTGATTGGTTAGGCCAATTGGTATTGGCTAATTGATTGATAGTTGCTATCGCCTTAACGCTGAAGACCCGAGGCGCACGCCAGACCCGCTTATTCCCGCATCAATGCTTCGATCGCGTCGGGCTCCACCGGCACGCCACGGCTGATCAGCTCGCAACCGCCTTCGGTGACGATGGCGTCATCTTCAATACGGATACCGATGCCATGGAAGTGTTCCGGCACACCCGGGGCGGCGCGCACGTACATGCCGGGCTCAATCGTCAGCACCATGCCGGCGCGCAAGATGCGCGCGGGACGGCTGATGATGTCCTGTCCGGTGAGGGCATCGCGCCGAACGCTGGCGTTGCCGATCTCAGCGGGTTCGGTGTAGGCGCCGCAATCGTGCACATCCATGCCCAGCCAGTGCCCGGTACGGTGCATGTAGAACGGGAAATAGGCGCGTTTTTCAATCACGTCGTCCAAGCTACCGACCACCTTGCGATCGAGCAAGCCCAGATCAAGCATGCCTTGGGCCAGAACCTTCACCGTAGCGTCGTGGGGATCGGTGAAACGGGCCCCGGCGCGGGTGGCGTTGACGGCGGCCACTTGCGAGGCCAGCACCAGTTCGTACAAGTCACGCTGCGGCCCCGTGAAGCGGCCATTGGCGGGGAAGGTGCGGGTGATGTCGGAGGCGTATCCATCGAGCTCACAGCCCGCGTCAATCAGCACCAGCTCGCCATCGCGCACCGCGCCAGCGTCGGCGCGGTAATGCAGCACACAGGCGTTGGCGCCGGCGGCAACGATGGACCCGTAGGCCGGACATTGCGAACCATGGCGGCGGAATTCGTGCAATAACTCGGCATCCAGGTGGTATTCGCGCAAGTCGTGCCCGGCGCGCAGCATGCGCGCGCTGAGCTGCATGGCGCGGATATGCCCGCCCGCGCTGATGCGTGCCGCGCGGCGCATGGTGTCCTGCTCGCTGGCGTCTTTGATCAGGCGCATCTCGTCGAGCGGTTCGCACAGATCGCGCTGCTGGGTCGGGCACAAAGTGCCATAGCGCACCCGCTCGCGCAGACTTTGCAGCCAGGCGCCGACCCGCGTCTCCAGACCTTTGTGCGTGGCAAATGGAAACCACACCGCGTCGCAACCGTCCAACAACGCCGGCAGGCGGGCATCGAGTTCGCTGATCGGGTGTGCGTCACTCACGCCCAGCTCCTGCGGCGCGGCCTGCGGGCCCAGGCGGTAACCGTCCCAGGTTTCGCGCTCCATGTCCTTGGGCCGGCAAAACAGCGTGCTGCGTCCATCGCCGTGCAGCACCAGCCAGCTGTGGGGCTCGGTGAAGCCGCTGAGGTAGAAAAAATAGCTGTCCGCGCGGTACAAAAAGTCAGCGTCGCGGTTGCGCTGCTGCTCCGGAGCGGTAGGAATGATGGCCACACCTTTGGGGCCGATGTGGCGCGCCAAGGCGGCGCGGCGGGCGGCGTAATCGGGGGCGATGCGCACCATGGAGTCGGTCATCGTGTTCATACAGGGGAGTCTCCAGAATTCAGTTCGGCCAGCCGGGCCGGCGTACCCACGTCGACCCAGGTGCCCGCGAACAGCGTGGCACTGACGCAGCCATTGTCCATGCCCCGGCGCAACAAGGGGGCCAGCGGGGCTTTGATGCCATCCGGGTTACCCGGCACGATACCGCAATCGGCAAAGAAAGCCTGCTTGTACAGCGCCATCGTGCTGAAGGTATAGCGCGGCGCGTTATCGTCGCCTGCGAGGTTCAGGGCCAGGCCGGCGGTAGACAGGCCGAAGTCACCCTTCGGGTTGTGCGCCGGGTTGGGCACCAGCCAAATATGCGCCAGTGCGGGGCCCGCAGCAAAGCGCGCAAGATCTCCGCCGGAAAAAGCAAATTCAGGGGCGTACACATCCCCGGCCGCCACCCAGAAAACCGGGGCCAGCTGCGGTAAGGCGCGCACGATGCCGCCAGCCGTTTCCAAGGCCCCGCCGAAGTCACGGCCTTCGCGGGAATAGCGGATGTCCACGGGCGGCAAAGGCGGCGCGTCAAACCGCGCGCCCAGTCTCTCTGTCAATTGCTCCTCCAGCCACGCGGTGTTGATCACCACGCTGTGCACGCCCCCGCGTTGCAGGCCTTCGAGATGCCACTGCAACAGCGCTTTGCCCTGCACCTCCAGCAAAGGTTTCGGGATGTGGTCGGTGAGCGGGCGCATGCGCTCGCCGCGACCGGCGGCAAGCAATAGTGCCTGGGCTGGTGTGTTGTTCATTGACCTTCTGCAAAAAACGCAATCACAGACCGATCAGCGACCGCCCACGGTCACCGCGCCAAAAGCGTGCTGCGCGTGGCGCGGCAAACAGCGCCAATAGGCCGGTGTCGCTTGAACCTGGCCGCCCAACTCGGCAGCGGCCTGCCAACCCCAACGCGGGTTGTACAAAAAGGCCCGCGCCAGTGCCACCAGATCCGCGTCGCCGGCCTGCACGATCGCCTCGGCCTGCGCCGGCTCG
>CANFTU010000148.1 GCA_947450005.1 Comamonadaceae bacterium
AAGCCCGTACCCCCATCCGCCGTCTGGATGTCGCCACCTCCCTCCACCAATTCATCGAGAACGAAGTTTTACCCGGTACCGGCGTGAAGCCGCGTGCGTTCTGGGCCGGTTTTGACGCCATCGTCGCGGACCTGGCACCTAAAAATGCCACCTTGCTGGCAGAGCGCGAGCGCCTGCAGGCCGAACTCGACGCCTGGCATACCGCGCACCCCGGCCCCATCGCTGACATGCCGGCTTATCAGGCATTCTTGCGGGAGATCGGCTACCTGGTCCCGGTGCCCAAAGCCGCCCGTATCACCACCAAAAACGTTGATGCGGAACTGGCCGTGCAGGCCGGACCGCAGTTGGTGGTTCCGGTGCTCAATGCCCGTTACGCCCTGAACGCGGCCAATGCGCGCTGGGGCAGCCTGTACGACGCGCTTTACGGCACCGACGTGATCTCCGAAGAGGGCGGCGCGGGCAAGCGCAGTGCCAGCGGCAAAGCCTACAACCCCAAGCGCGGCAAAAAAGTTATCACCTATGCGCGCCGGGTGCTGGACCGCGCGGTTCCTTTGCGCAGCGGCTCGCACCTGAACGCGGTGGCCTACAGCGTGCGCGCCGGTCGCCTGGTTGTCAGCTTGAAGGACGGCAGCACCAGCGGCCTGCTGGATAAGACGCAGTTTGTCGGATTCCAAGGTACGGCGGCGCGCCCCTCCTCGGTCCTGCTGCAGCACAACGGCTTGCATCTGGACCTGGTGATCAACCGCGATACGCCAATTGGTCAATCGGATCCTGCGGGTGTCTGTGATCTGGTGCTGGAGGCCGCGCTGTCCACGATTTTGGATCTGGAAGATTCGGTGGCTGCGGTGGACGCGGAGGACAAAGTGGTCGGCTACCGCAACTGGTTGGGTATTTTGCAGGGCACGCTCACCGAGACCATTACCAAGGGCGACAGCACGTTTACCCGTGGTTTGAACCCTGACCGGGTTTACACCGGCGTGGACGGCAAGCCTGTGGTGCTGCACGGGCGCTCGCTGCTCTTCGTGCGCAACGTGGGTCACCTCATGACCAACCCCGCTGTGCGCTACACCGCGGCAGACGGCAGCAGCCACGAGATCCCCGAAGGCATTCTGGACGCCGTGGTCACCACCGCCATTGCGCTGCACGATTTGCAGCGCACCAAAAAAGACGCCGCCAACGGTCTGGTGCGCAACTCGCGCAAAGGTTCGGTCTACATCGTCAAGCCCAAAATGCACGGCCCCGCTGAAGTCGCTTTTGCCGATGAGCTGTTCGGTCGCGTGGAGGCGCTGCTTGGCTTGCCAGCCAGCACCGTCAAGCTGGGCATCATGGACGAGGAGCGTCGCACCAGCGTCAACCTGCAGGCCTGCATCGCAGCCGCCCGCAGCCGGGTCGCCTTCATCAACACCGGCTTCCTGGATCGCACCGGTGACGAAATCCACAGCGTCATGCGCGCGGGCCCCGTGGTGCGCAAGGCGGACATGAAATCCAGCGCCTGGATTGCGGCCTACGAACGCAGCAATGTCCTGGTCGGATTGGCCTGCGGCTTGCGCGGACGTGCCCAAATCGGCAAGGGTATGTGGGCCATGCCCGACCTGATGGCCGCCATGATGAGCCAAAAGATTGCCCACCCCCGCGCCGGTGCCAACACCGCCTGGGTGCCCAGCCCGACCGCCGCCACCTTGCATGCACTGCATTACCACGAGGTTCTGGTCAGTGACGTACAAAAGGAGCTGGAGCACATCGATCTGAAGGCCGAGCGCGCTGCGTTGCTCAACGGACTTCTGACGGTTCCGGTTTCACCGCACCGCGACTGGACGGATAAAGAGAAGCAGCAGGAACTGGACAACAACGCCCAGGGCATTCTGGGCTACGTGGTGCGCTGGGTTGACCAGGGCGTCGGATGCTCCAAGGTGCCCGACATCCACAACGTGGGCTTGATGGAAGACCGCGCCACCTTGCGCATTTCCAGCCAGCACATTGCCAACTGGCTGCTGCACCGCGTCGTGAGCAAAAAACAGGTGCAGGAAACGCTGGAGCGCATGGCCGCCGTGGTGGACAAGCAGAATGCCGGCGACCCTTTGTACCGCCCGATGGCGCCGGACTTCAAAAAGTCCGCAGCCTTCCGTGCTGCCTGCGATCTGGTGTTCAAAGGCCTGACAGAACCCAGCGGCTACACCGAGCCGCTGCTGCACGCCTGGCGCATCAAGGTCAAGGCACGGCGCTGAAAGCGGCACCCCTTGGTACCCCCGAGGGGAATCGAACCCCTATCTAGCGCTTAGGAGGCGCTCGTTCTATCCATTGAACTACGGCGGCGGGAGCCGCAGATTTTAGGTGCCTGCCCGCATAAAGCGCACCAGCAGAGTGCTGCTGAGTAGGAAATAAAACCAACCCACCCCAAGCGCTGTTGCCAGGGTGACCAGCGAGGGGGTGTGGCGCAGCGATTCTGCGAAAAATAAACAGGGAAGCGGGATGCTCAGGCTCCAGGTCCACAGGTAGCGGCTGGCAGTTTGCGGGGTCATCAGGGACAGGGTGAGTACCACGGTTGCTGCTCCCAACAGCGCGAGCAAGAAAGCGCCCGCTGCCGCGAGTCCGAAGGCCCAGATTGCGGCAAGCAGCACCAACAGACTGAAGGACAGCATCACCCCTACGGGGCCGAAATGGTGGTTGTGGTCTTGGCTGGGCATCGCGGCCTCCGGATCAGGGGTTAGCAGTTGATAGCGATGTACGCATTGTCTGATGGTAAATTCTTATAAATAGTTGAATTCACAGTTGACATATTTAGGGTGATATCGATGGGATGATGCGCGGTCCACGCCCTCAGTGGATTGGCTTATCAAACATTCATAGATCAGGAGTTGGAAATGGGATTCAAAGGTACCCTTCAATCGAAATACAGCCCCGTGTGCTGCGGGGACTTGCTCAGCGGCGCGACCCAGCGCCGCGAGTTTTTGCGGCTGGCCGGTGGCGCTGCCCTGTTTACCAGCATCGGCATGCTGTCTTCGGGCGTGCAGGCGGCATCGGGTAATTACGAGGCTATGGTTCTCTCATGCATTGACCCGCGCTTCCAGGCATTGGTGAGCCGCCAACAGGCCAGCGATGGATTGACCGGCAAATACAGCGCGTTCACGATTGCCGGAGCCTCCATTGGCGTGGTGGCACCCGCTTTTAAAGAATGGCACAAAACCTTCTGGGAGAACCTGGGTGCGTCCGTGCAGCTGCACCACATTAAGAAAGTGATCGTAGTCAACCACCGCGACTGTGGCGCGGCCAAGATTGCCTATGGTGCCGAGAAAGTTTCGGACCCTGCGGTGGAAACCGAAACCCACAAGGCGGCATTGCTGGAGTTCCGCCGCCAGCTCAAGGAAAACCAGCCGGAGCTCGGTGTCGAGTTGGGCCTGATGTCGCTGGACGGAAAAGTCGAGCTCTTCAGCTGACGCGCTGATCGCGTGTGGCGGACCGGCGGGTGCCGGTCCGCTTTTTATTTGGACAGCGCGCGCATCGCCTCTTCCAGGCCGCGTACGGTCAGCGGATACATCCGGTTGTGCATCAGCTGCTGGATGATGCTGATGCTGTGCCGGTATTGCCAGACGCCCTGGGGTTCCGGGTTGATCCAGACAAACTTGGGGAATGCACTCGTCAGGCGCTCCAGCCATACCGCGCCGGCTTGCGGGTTGTTGTATTCCACGCTGCCGCCGGGTTGCAAAATTTCATACGGGCTCATGGTCGCGTCGCCCACAAAGATGAGTTTGTAGTCCTTGTTGTAGGTTCGCAAAATCTCCAGCGTGTCGAACTTCTCAGCAAAGCGGCGGCGGTTGTTTTTCCACATGAAGTCGTAGACGCAGTTGTGGAAATAAAAGAACTCCAGGTGTTTGAACTCGGTTTTGCTCGCGCTGAATAGCTCTTCCACCCGCGCGACGTGTTCGTCCATGCTCCCGCCTACATCCATCAGCAGCAAGACCTTGACCTTGTTGTGCCGCTCGGGGCGCATGGCGATGTCCAGATAACCCGCGTTGGCGGCGGTTTTGCGGATGGTGCTGTCCAGGTCTAACTCGTCCTCCAGGCCTTCGCGGGCGAATTGGCGCAGGCGGCGCAGCGCGACCTTGATATGGCGCGTGCCCAATTCCTGCGTATCGTCGTAGTCTTTGAAGGCCCGTTGGTCCCAGACTTTCACTGCGCTTTTGTTGCGGCTGCCCGGCTGCCCGATCCGGATGCCCTGGGGGTTGTGGCCAAAGGCACCAAAGGGCGAGGTGCCGCCGGTGCCTATCCATTTGCTGCCGCCTTCGTGGCGCGCTTTTTGTTCTTCGAAGCGCTTTTTGAGCGTCGCCATCAGCTCGTCCCAGCCCATTTTTTGAATTTTGGCCAGCTCTTCGGGGCTGAGCTGCAATTCTAGGTTTTTGCGCAGCCATTCCAGCGGAATGTCCTGGGTGAAGTCAGCAATCTGCTCCACGCCTTTGAAGTAGGCCGCAAAAGCGCGGTCGAACTTGTCGTAGTGTTTTTCGTCCTTGATGAGCGTGGTGCGGCTCAGGAAATAAAAATCCTCGACGCCATAACCTTCTGCCTTCTCGCTTTCCGGCCGAAACAGGGGGCCGATCACTCCGCGTCGCAGCGCACCCATCAGCGTCAGGTACTCCGTCACCGAGACCGGCAGCTTGGCCTGGCGCAGGGTGTAAAAGAAATCAAGCAGCATGGACGCGCTGGAGCCGACGCGGTTTAGCGCGGCTTGTTGAGGGCGTAGAGCAGTTGCGCCCGGACTTCGGGCCATTCACCTGCGCGCAGGCTGTACATCACGGTGTCGCGGATGGTGCCATCACGGCGCAACGCGTGGCCGCGGATCACCCCGTCTTTGCGCGCGCCCAGGCGCTCGATGGCCGCTTGCGAGGCGAAGTTGAAATTGTCGGTGCGCCAGCCCACGACATGGCAACCCAGCGTCTCGAACGCATGGGTCATCAGCAGGAGCTTGCAGGCCGTGTTGACATGCGTGCGTTGCGCGCTTTTGGCGTACCAGGTATAGCCAATTTCGACCCGCTTCACCGCAGGCAGTATGTCGTGGTAGCTGCTGCAACCCAGCACGTTGCCACTGGCTGCATCTTGGACCACAAAGGCGAAACGATTGCCGGCTTCACGCATGGCCAGCGCTTCTTCAATGTACTTGCGGGTGTTTTCCGGTTCGGGCACGGAGGTCACGCGGATGGTCCACAGCGCGCCGTCAGCCGCCGCTGTGCGAAGCCCCGTTTCATGTTCCAGCCCCAGAGGCGAGACGCGCAGGCCGTAGCCTTCGAGGGTGACGGGTTCGACAAATGCCATGTGCAGTCCTTAGGTTTCGATGGGGTAGGGGCCTTAGCGGTTGTGGCGCTGCATGAACATCAGCTTTTCGAACAAGGTGACATCCTGTTCGTTTTTCAGCAGCGCGCCGGCCAGCGGGGGCAGGGCGGTTTTCAGGTCTTGGCTTTGCAACACGGCGACGGGGATGTCCTCGGCCAGCAGCAGCTTCAACCAGTCCAACAATTCGCTGGTGGAGGGTTTTTTCTTCAGGCCCGGCAGGTTGCGCACGTCGTAAAAAGTCTGCATCGCCGCGTTGAGTAACTCTTTTTTGAGGCCGGGAAAGTGGACATCGACG
>CANFTU010000149.1 GCA_947450005.1 Comamonadaceae bacterium
CCAAGTTCGCCCACCCAGCCGACCCCACCGCCCCAGGAGTCAATCGCCATGAACGCCCCGATCAAGCCTGAGCAGCTGCGCGCGCATGCGGTTTCGCTGGACGACAAGTACACCCAGTCCGAGGGCATGGCTTTCATGAGCGGCGTGCAGGCGCTGGTGCGCTTGCCGATGTTGCAGCGGGTGCGCGATCTGGCGGCGGGCAAGAACACGGCGGGTTTCATCAGCGGCTACCGGGGCTCGCCCTTGGGCAGCTACGACCAGTTTCTGGCCAAGGCGCAGCCGCATTTAAAGGCGCATCACATTGTTTTTCAGCCCGGCGTGAATGAGGAGCTGGCGGCCACGGCTTTGTGGGGCACGCAGCAGCTCGGCTTTGCGCCACCGGGCACCAACAAATACGACGGCGTGTTCGGTATCTGGTACGGCAAGGGGCCGGGGGTGGACCGCTGTTCCGATGTGTTCAAGCACGCCAATATGGCGGGCACCACGCCCTGGGGCGGCGTACTGGCCGTGGCCGGGGATGACCATGTGTCCAAGAGCTCCACCGCCGCGCACCAGAGCGACCATATTTTCAAGGCCTGTGGCACGCCTTTGTTTTTTCCGGCCAGCGTGCAAGACATTTTGGACCTGGGGCTGCATGCCCTCGCCATGAGCCGCTACGCCGGCGTTTGGGCCGGCATGAAGACCATCCAGGAAATTGTGGAGTCCAGTGCGGCGGTCGATGTGGACCCGCAGCGCGTGCAGATCGCCATGCCCACCGACTTTGTGATGCCTGCGGGTGGCGTGCACATCCGCTGGCCGGACACGGCTTTGGAGCAGGAGGCGCGGCTGTTTGATACCAAGTGGTACGCGGCGCTGGCTTATGTGCGCGCCAACCGCTTGAACCACAACGTGATCGAAGGCCCGAACGACCGATTCGGTCTGATGGCCAGCGGCAAGGCCTATAACGACACGCGCCAGGCCCTGCTCGATTTGGGCCTGGACGATGCCACCTGCCGCCGCGTCGGCATACGCCTGCACAAGGTGGCGGTGGTCTGGCCGCTGGAGGCGCAGCTCACCCGCGAATTTGCCACCGGCTTGCAAGAGATTCTGGTGGTCGAAGAAAAACGCCAGGTCATCGAATACCAGCTCAAAGAAGAGCTGTACCACTGGCGCGCCGATGTGCGCCCGCGCGTGGTGGGCAAGTTCACGGTGTCCGACGACGCGGCCAGCCCCTATGGGATTGGCGGTGAATGGTCCGCGCCCGACCCGGCTGCCAACCGCTTGCTGCGCGCCAATGCCGATTTGTCACCGTCCATGATTGCCCGCGCGATTGCGCAGCGCCTCAAAGCGTTGGGTGTGGACGCCGACGTGCAAGCCCGCATGGACGCACAGCTGGCGATTCTGGACGCCAAAGAACGCTCCATGCAGGCATTGACGCTGGGCGCGCCGCTACCGGAGCGCCAGCCCTGGTTTTGTTCGGGCTGCCCGCACAACACCTCGACCCGCGTACCCGAGGGCTCGCGCGCGATGGCGGGCATTGGCTGCCATTTCATGACCTTGTGGATGGACCGCTCGACCACCGGTTTCACGCAAATGGGCGGCGAGGGCGCGCCTTGGGTCGGGCAGCAGCCTTTTGCCAACGACCGCCACATCTTTGCCAACCTCGGCGACGGCACCTATTTCCACAGCGGCATCCTGGCGGTGCGCCAGGCCATCGCGGCGGGCGTGAACATCACCTACAAAATTTTGTACAACGACGCGGTCGCCATGACCGGCGGGCAGACGATTGGCGAACGCCCGGAAGGTCACAGCGTGGTGCAGATCGCGCAAAGCATGCGGGCCGAGGGCGCGCAGCGCATCGTGGTGGTGACCGACGAACCCGAAAAATACGAGAGCGTTCAAGGCCTGCCCGAGGGCGTGGCGGTGGAGCACCGCGACATGCTGGACGCGGTGCAGCGCACGCTGCGCGAGATTGAAGGCACGACCGTCATCATTTACGACCAGACCTGTGCCACCGAAAAACGCCGCCGCCGCAAGCGCGGCACCCTGGTGGACCCGGCCACCCGCGTCGTGATCAACCCGCTGGTCTGCGAAGGCTGCGGCGACTGCGGCGTGCAAAGCAACTGCGTGAGCGTGGAACCGCTGGAAACGGAATTCGGCCGCAAGCGCCAGATCAACCAAAGCACCTGCAACAAAGATATTTCCTGCGTCAAAGGTTTTTGCCCCAGCTTTGTCACCGTGCAAGGTGGCAGCCTGCGCAAGCCCGCTGCGGCGCGCAATGCTGCGGCGCCGCAAACGGGCGTGCCCGATCCTGTCTTGCCCGATTTGGTCGCTGCCACCGATGGCGTTTGGGGTGTGGTCGTGGCCGGTGTGGGCGGCACGGGGGTGATCACCATCGGCCAGTTGCTGGGCATGGCCGCGCACATCGAGGGGCGCGGCATCGTCACGCAGGACGCGGGCGGGCTGGCGCAAAAAGGCGGTGCAACGTGGAGCCACGTTTTGATCGGCGCAAGCCAGGAGGCCATTCGCACGACCCGCGTGGGCATGGCGTGCGCGGACTTGGTCATCGGCTGCGACCCGGTGGTGAGCGCGGGTAAAGAAACATCATTGCGCCTGCGCGCCGGGCGTAGCCATGTGGTGTTGAACAGCCACAGCACGCCGACCGCTGCGTTTGTGAAAAACGCCGATTGGGCCAACCCGGCGGCAGATTGTGTGGCCGCCATTGCCGCGACGCTACAAGACCCGGCCGCGCTGGGCTGCGTGGACGCTGAGGCGATTGCCACGCAGTTGCTGGGCGACAGCATTTTTACCAACCCGGTGATGCTGGGTTTTGCGTGGCAAAAAGGTTGGATTCCCCTGGGGCAGGCGGCGCTCTTGCGCGCCATCGAGCTCAACGCCGTGGCGGTGGACAAAAACCAGGCCGCATTCCAATGGGGCCGTTTGGCAGCGCACGACCCGGCGGCGCTGGCCCGCGCATTGGCGCCAGCGCAGGCGGTGCAGTTCATCCGCCCGCCCCGCCCCGCGGCAGGCGACCTGGAGGCGTTGGTAGACAACCGCGCCGAGTTTTTGACGCGCTACCAAAACGCTGTATACGCTACGCGCTATCGTTTGCTGGTGCAGCGGGTGCAAAAAGCCGAGGCTGCAGCGGAGCCCGCCAACAAGCAGGCGCTCAGCCTTGCGGTGGCGCGCTATTTGTTCAAGCTGATGGCCTACAAAGACGAATATGAAGTCGCCCGTTTGCACAGCGATGCGGCTTTTAAGCAGCAAATTGCCGCCATGTTTGAGGGGGATTTCCAGCTCCACCACCACCTCGCACCGCCGCTGCTGGCGCAGACCAATGCCCAAGGCGAGTGGCAAAAACAGCGTTTTGGTTCTTGGATGGGTTGGGCTTTTAGGCTGCTGGCGCCGTTGAAATGGTTGCGCGGCAGCGCGTTCGATCCGTTTGGGCAGACCGCCGAGCGCCGCCATGAACGTGCGCTGCTGGCGCATTACGTTGCGACACTCGAGGCGGCGCTGCCACGGCTGAGCGCGGCCAGCCTGCCCGACGCACTCGCCTTCGCGACGCTGCCTGAACAGCTGCGTGGTTACGGCCATGTGAAGGCCCGGCGTTGGGCCGCGCTGCAGCCGCGCTGGAACGCCCTGGCGCAGGCGCTGGGGGCGTCGGCGTTGACCTGAAGACCTTGCAATACCCGCCCCGTACAATCCGCCCTCTTCACTAGTGGGCTCCGCAGCGCCGTATCTGGCGCAGACGCAAAGCCCCGCAATCTGCTGTTTTATTCACCCATCCTCGGAGTTCTCCTGTGTTCATCTCTTCTGCCTTTGCCCAAACCGCTTCCGCTGCCGCCGGGGGCGATATGCAATCCACCCTGATGAATATGCTGCCCATCCTGGTGATGTTCGGTGTTTTGTATCTGGTGATGATCCGCCCGCAGATGAAGAAACAGAAAGAGCACAAGGCCATGATCGAGAGCATCGTCAAGGGTGATGAAGTTGTCACCGCAGGCGGTTTCCTGGGCCGCGTTTCCAAGCTGGGCGACGCCTACATCTCGGTCGAACTCGCCACCGGCGTCGAAGTGCAGATGCAGCGCAGCGCGGTCGTGCAAGTTTTGCCCAAAGGCACGATGAAATAAAGCTGGCTTGCTATGAACCGTTACCCGCTCTGGAAATATGTACTGATCGCGCTGGCGATTGCGATCGGGGGCTTGTATGCCCTGCCGAATCTGTTTGGTGAGGCGCCTGCCGTGCAGGTGTCCGTGGCTAAAACGGGCATGCGCTTGGATGCTGCGTCTACTGCGCGTGTCGAAGCAGCGCTGACGGCCGCCGACATCGCCGCCGACAGCGTGCGTCTGGACGGCGGTTCAATCAAGGCGCGCTTTGCCAATACCGAAACCCAGCTCAAAGCCAAAGATGCGATCCAGAAAGCGCTGAATCCGAACCCCGAAGATGCCGCGTATGTCGTGGCGTTGAACTTGATCTCCCGCTCGCCCGCATGGCTGACTTCCATGAACGCCTCGCCCATGTACCTGGGCTTGGATTTGCGCGGTGGCGTGCATTTCATGCTGCAGGTCGACATGCCCGCGGCGCTGACCAAACGCGTGGAATCGTTGACCGGGGACCTGCGGGTCGCTTTGCGCGAGAAAAATCTGCGCCACGGCGGCATCAGCCGCAACGGCCAGACGATTGAAGTGCGTTTTCGTGACAGCGTGACGGCCGACGCGGTCAAAGCCCTGATGACCGATCAATTTGCCGAACTGGTGGCAGTGATCAGCCCCGATGGCACCGACGTCAAATTGACTGCCACCATCAACCCGGTTGCGGCGCGCAAGGTGCAGGAGCAGGCGCTCAAGCAAAACATCACCACACTTCACAACCGCATCAACGAACTCGGCGTTGCCGAACCGGTCATCCAGCAGCAGGGGTTGGACCGCATCGTGGTGCAACTGCCCGGCGTGCAAGACACCGCCAAGGCCAAAGATATTCTGGGGCGCACCGCGACGCTGGAAATCCGCATGGTCGACGATTCGGCAGAAGCCCGCGCTGCAGAGACCGGAGGCGCAGTGCCCTTTGGCGACGAGCTGTTCAAAGAGCGCAACGGAATGCCGGTGGTGGTGAAAAAGCAGGTCATCTTGACCGGTGACAACCTGACCGATGCGCAACCGGGCTTTGACAACCGCACCCAGGAGGCTGCGGTGCATTTGCGCCTGGACGCCAAAGGTGCGCGGATATTCCGGGATGTCACGCGCGAAAGCATCGGCAAGCGCATGGCCATCATCCTGTTTGAAAAAGGCAAGGGCGAGGTGGTGACCGCACCGGTGATCCGTGACGAGATCGGCGGGGGCCAGGTGCAAATCACCGGCCGCATGACCACCATGGAAGCCACAGACACCGCGCTGCTGCTGCGCTCAGGCTCGCTGGCTGCACCCATGGAAATCATTGAAGAGCGCACCATCGGCCCGTCGCTGGGTGCGGAGAACATTGCCAAGGGCTTTAACAGCGTGACCTGGGGCTTTCTCGCCGTGGCGCTGTTCATGTGCGTGTATTACCTGTTGTTCGGCGTGATCTCCAGCGTGGCGCTGGGATTCAATTTGCTGCTGTTGGTGGC
>CANFTU010000150.1 GCA_947450005.1 Comamonadaceae bacterium
ACCGCGACGATGGTGCCGCAGCAGTCGGCGCCCTGAATGCGCGGGAACTGCATGGCCGTGCCGCCCCAGCCGGGCGTGGCGTCGGCGCTGGCGTCAAAGCCCACGCTGTCCGCGGTGGTGGCGCTGTCCACGGTTTTGGAATACCAGCCCACCCGGGTGTTGATGTCGGTGTTGTTGACTGCGGACGCGCCGACGCGGATCAGCACTTCGCCCGTCTGCGCCACGGGCAGCGGCACGTCGTCGCGGTACACCAGTTTGTCAGGCCCTCCAAAGCCGGTGAGCACGGCGGCGTGCATGGTGGCGGGCAGGGCAGAGCGCATCGCGTGCCTGCGCTACTTCTTGGGTGGGATGCCGATCACGCTGCCCAGTCGCGCTGGGCGGGGCAGCGCGGCGTGTTGCGCGGCCAGCGGTTGCAAGCGCTGCAGCACCTGCGGCGCAAAGGGCGCGCTGCGGGGCCCGCGCATATCCATGTTCAGCAGCATTTGTTCGCCCAGCGCCGCGGCACCCTCCACGCCCGGCACATGCAGCGCCAGCGCCACGTGCAAGCGTTTGGCATCGATGGCGACCAACTGTGCGCGGACCTCCAGCGCCGCGCCAAGCTTGACTTCGCGCAGGTAGTGGATGTGCGCCTCCAGCGTGAAAAGTGAATGTGACAAGGCCTCGCGCCCGGCGGCGTCCAATCCGATGCGGTCCATCAGGCCATCCACGCCATAGCTGAACAGCAGGGAATAAAACGCATCCCGTAAATGGCCGTTGTAGTCCACCCATTCAGGTAGGACCACGCCCTCAAAGCAGACCAGCGGCAGCGGCGGGTTTGCCGCAGCAGCCTCAGGCATCGGGCGCGATTCCGTGTTTGCGTTTGGTCGCCAGGATGGCCGCTTGCACCGCCATCAGGCAGTCGTCGCGGTAGCGTTCCCAGTCAGCGATGCTGCGCCCGGCCAGCTGTTCTTCGCTGCCTTCGGCTACCGCGTCGAGCAGGGAATCGGTGAGCTCCGGTGCTTCCAGTTTGGTCCAGGGTAATTTCAGCGCCGGGCCGAACTGCGCCATGAAGTGGCGCATCCCAGCGTCGCCACCGGCCAAGGTGTAAATCAGAAAGCTGCCCATGAAAGACCAGCGCATCCCCGCGCCAAAGCGGATCGCGTCGTCGATCTCGCCGGTGGTCGCCACGCCGTCGTTGACCAGATGCAGCGACTCGCGCCACATGGCCTCAAGCAACCGGTCGGCGATGAAGCCGGGCACTTCTTTGCGTACATGCAGCGGGCGCATACCCAAAGACCGGTAAACCTGCATGGCCGCTTGCACCGCCTCGGGGGCGGTGTTCACACCGCCCACCACTTCGACCAGCGGAAGCAAATACACGGGGTTGAAGGGGTGGCCGACCACGCAGCGCTCCGGGTGCCGGGCGTTGGCATAAAAGTCGGTCGGCAGCAGGCCCGATGTGCTCGAACCAATCAGCACATTGGGGCGCGCCGCAGCGGTGATTTGCGCGTGCAGCGCCAGTTTGAGATCCTGCCGTTCAGGCGCGCTTTCCTGGATGAAGTCAGCATGCGCCACGCATTCTTCAACCGTGGCGACAAACTTCATGCGGTCTTGCGAAGCGCCGGGTGCCAGGCCTTGCGCGGTCAGCGCGCCCCAGGCTTTGGCGGTGCGCGCGCGCAGCGCAGCTTCGGCACCGGGAGCCGGGTCCCAGGCGATCACGTCCAGGCCGTGGGCCAGCGCACGCGCCACCCAGCCGCTGCCGATGACGCCGGTGCCAAGGGCTGCGAAGGTTTTGATGTCGGTCACAAAAGACATAGCGCTCCTTTTTTTAGCTGTGCTTATCCGCGTTTCTTCAGGCCCATGGCCACGCGGCCTTCGGCAGGGGTCATGGGCTTGCCGCCCAGGCGGGTGATGATCTCCACCGCCCGTTGCGTGAGCGAGCCATTGCTGGCCGGCACGCCCTTGTCCAGCCAGAGGTTGTCCTCCAGCCCGACGCGCACGTTGCCGCCCAGGATGACGGATTGGGCCAGCATCGGCATTTGCGAACGGCCGATGCCAAAAGCCGACCACACCACGCCTGGCGGCAGGTTGTCGACCATGGCTTTCATGGTGGTGGTATCTGCCGGTGCACCCCATGGGATGCCCAGGCAAAGCTGGAACAGCGGGTTCTCCAGCAAGCCCTCTTTGATCATTTGCTTGGCAAACCACAGGTGGCCGGTGTCAAAGATTTCGAGTTCGGCTTTGACGCCCAGCTCGGTAATGCGCTTGGCCCCGGCGCGCAGGGCGGTGGGGGTGGACACATAAATCGTGTCGCCGTCGCCAAAGTTCAGCGTGCCGCAATCCAAGGTGCAAATTTCGGGCAGCAACTGCTCGACATGAATCAGCCGCGCCATGGGGCCGATCAGGTCGGTGTTGGGCCCGAAGTGGGTGGGCGTTTCGCCAGGGCCGATTTCCAGGTCGCCGCCCATGCCGGCGGTGAGGTTGACAATGATGTCCACGCCCGAATCACGGATGCGGTCCATCACCTCGGCGTAGAGCGCCGGGTCGCGGCTGAATTGGCCGGTCTCAGGGTTGCGGACATGGCAGTGAACGACCGTGGCGCCCGCTTTGGCCGCTTCCACCGCAGCGGCGGCAATTTGCGTGGGCGTGACGGGAATGGCCGGGTGGCGGCCGACGGTGTCGCCCGCTCCGGTCAGGGCACAGGTGATGATGACGTTGGGGTTCACAACTCTCTCCTTGGTAGTGGATCTCCTGGCCTGGGACGGATGCGCGCCCAGACGCGGACAAGTGTAGGCCTTGGTGTCCACTGTAGGAGCGCCTGCCCGTCCCGGCAAGCGTGCGGGCGACACGCCCGCAAGCCTGCGCGACCACCGCGCTGTCGTCCCGCGCCGCGCAGATGTCGCAGCGCGCACAGGTGGTGTCATACCCGCGTGGCAGTATTCACAGGGCGCAACCTCCCTCCCCGAGATACCGATTGAATCCCTTGTTTTGGCCTTTGGCTTCCCTGTTCAGCGGCGTGGCGATGCTGGTGGTGGGCATCGCCCTGTTGAGCGTGGCCATCAGTTCGCAGGCGAGCACCGCGCAGTTCTCCGGACTGGTCACCGGCATGGTGATGTCGGCTTATTTCGCTGGTTTTGTTTACGGCACCTATGCCTGTCCGCGCCTGATCAAGCGGGTTGGCTACATCCGCGCCTTTGCGGTACTGGCCTCGGTGGCGTCGGCCCTTCCGATGCTGCATGCGCTGTGGACCAATCCCTGGTTTTGGGGCGGTCTGCGGTTTACCACCGGGCTGTGCATCGTCGGCTTGTATATGGTGATCGAGAGCTGGCTCAATGTGGTGGCTGGCAGCGAAGAGCGGGGCAAGGTGTTTGCCGCTTACATGACGGTCAGCTGCGTGTCGATGGCGCTGGGGCAATGGCTGATTCTGGCGGGTGACCGCTTTGGCTTCGTGCCGTTTGCTTTCACCTCGATTTTGTTTTCCTTTGCCCTGGTGCCCACGACCATGACCACCATTGCCGAGCCGGTTCAAACCGACACCCCGGCATTGAGCATGCGCCGGCTGTTTGCGGTCTCGCCCATCGGTACGCTGGCATCCATGGGGTCGGGGCTGATCAATGGCACCTTCTTCAGTCTCGGTAACGTCTTCGGGCATGGCGTGGGTTTCAGCGACGGACGCACCGCCACCTTCATGGCCATCACGATTTTGAGTGGCGCTGTTTTCCAGTGGCCGATTGGCCATTTGTCGGACCGCTACGACCGGCGCTGGGTTTTGTTCTGGGTCTGTGCAGCGGCTTGTGGCTTTGCGTTTTTAGGCTTCTATCTGGCGCGGGAATTTGAGAACTTGTTGCTCTTGCTGGGCGTCGCTTTCGGGGCGCTGGTGTTTGCAATCTACGGCCTGAGCGTGGCGCATACCAATGACCTGATTGATCCCTCCGAGGTGCTGGAGACTACCGGCGGCCTGTTGCTGCTCTATGGCATTGGCGCGACCATCGGCCCGACCCTGGCCGGGGGGTTGATGGATCTGCTGGGGCCCGAGAGCCTGATGCTGTACTTCGCCCTGATGCTGGGCTTGCTGGCGCTGGCAGTCTGGTTTTTTGCCACCCGCAAAGGCCGCATCTTCAGCAACCCCGGTCACACCAGCGACTATGTCCGCATGGAGGCCAGTTCGCTCGTGGTCTTGCAGCTCGATCCGCGTGCCGCCAAACGGCAAGCCACAATCGAGGCGCAGGAAGTCCATCCCTAAACCGCCACGGGCACCAATGCGCAGGAGACCGCTATGGAACATGTTGCCTTCACCGCCATGCAAGATGGCACACAGGCCGAATACGCCTTGCTGCACGCACGGGAAGCGGATTACATACGCGCCTTGCCGCAGCGCATCCTGGCGTCTTTGGAGCGCACCGCCGATACGCTGCCCGGCTACCGTATCAACCGGCTGACCCACGCACTGCAAAGCGCGGCGCGCGCCGAGGCTGACGGCGCGGATATGGACATGATCGTCGGCGCCCTGGTTCACGACATGGGCGACGAACTGGCCCCTTCCAACCACGCCGCATTTGCAGCCGCGCTGCTGCGGCCTTATGTGCGCGCTGAAGTGACCTGGGTGGTGGAAAAGCATGCGCTGTTTCAGATGCAGTATTACGCGCACCACCTCGGGCAGGAGCGCGATGGCCGTCTGCGCTACCGCGACCACCCTTGGTTTGACAGCTGCCAGCATTTTTGTGCGGCCTACGACCAAAATTCTTTCGACCCCGATTACCCCACGCCCCCTCTGGCCCACTTTGCGCCGCTGGTGCATGCGGTGTTCAGCCGTACGCCGTATGACCCGGCGGTCTTGCAAGAGCCACTAGAGTCGGCGCGCGCTTGAGCGGCCTGAGCACGTCGCTGCGGGCCATTTTGGCCATGCTGATTGCGGTCGGCTGTTTTTCTTTGATGGACGCTGCGCTCAAAGGGCTGACCGGCGCCTACCCGCCTTTGCAGGTGGCCGCGTTACGCGGCTTGGCGGCTTTTCCACTGGTGTGCGCTTACATCTCCTGGCAGGTGCCATTGCGCACCCTGGTGCAGGTGCGCTGGCCTATGCACCTGTTGCGCGGCGCGCTCAATGTGGGCATGTTGTGTAGCTTTTCGATGGGCATCGGTCATCTGGCCATCGCCGAGGCCTACACCTTGTTTTTCATTTCGCCGTTGGTCGTGACCGCGCTGGCGGTGCCGTTGCTCAAAGAGCCCGCGCGCCGGGCGCATTGGATCGCCATTGGCATCGGCTTGTGCGGCGTGCTCATCGCCATGCGCCCAGGCGGCGACAGCATGGTCTCCTGGGGTGCGCTGGCGATTCTGGTGTCATCCCTGTGCTACAGCGGCACGGTATTGACCGCACGCATCATCACCCGCACCGAGGGCACGGCCAGCGTGGTTTTCTGGACCACGTTTTTCATGGCCGCCGGGGCCAGCGCTTTGGCGCTACCCGATTGGCAGCCGGTTCAGGCCGTGCATTGGCCCATGATCGCGGCGA
>CANFTU010000151.1 GCA_947450005.1 Comamonadaceae bacterium
AGATGGGCACCTTTGTCGCGATTTTGCTGGGCAATATGTTGGGTGGCCTGTTGGTGGCGCTGCCCGGGGTGGGGCAGGGCGCAGCGGCACTTGCCTGCGCACTGATCGCTGTGGCCGGGCGGGCTGCTGCGGGTTGGATTCCGGCCGGTACGCCGCCCCTGATCGAGACGCCGATGCGCTGGAACCCGCTGTCCGAGACCGTGGCCAATTTGCGTCTGGGCGCGCAGGACCCGGTGGTATTCCGCTCCATGCTGGCGATCAGCTGGATGTGGTTTTTCGGGGCGGTTTTTTTGAGCCAATTTCCGGCATTTGCCAAAGACGTTTTGTATGGTGACGAGCAGGTGGCCTCCTTGCTGTTGGTGCTGTTTTCGCTGGGAGTCGGAGCCGGGGCTTTGCTGTGTGAAAGCCTGGGCCGGCGTGGCGGTGCGCAGGCGCAGGGCGTGGGTCTGGTTCCCGTTGGCGCCTTGGGTATGAGCGTCTTCGCCGTGGATGTGTATTTCGCCGTGCGCGGCCTGCCGCCATCGGCCTTGCAAGATGCCGCCACTTTTGTGAGTGTTGCCGCGCATTGGCGGGTCATGGCCGATTTGGTATTGATGAGCCTGTTCACCGGCCTGTTCAGCGTGCCTCTCTACGCCTTGATTCAGCAACGCAGCCCGGCGGGCCACAGGGCCCGCATCATTGCTGCCAACAACATCCTCAACGCTTTATTTATGGTCGCCAGCGCGCTGATCGCCGGTGCTTTGCTCGGTGCCGGGTTGACTGTGCCAGAGGTGTTTTTAGCGACCGGGCTGGTGAACGCGCTGTTTTGCAGCTATGTGTTCATCCGCGTGCCTTTGTATGGGCAGGGACTGCGCGCTTTGCTGCGCGGCAGCTGATTCAGCGCAGCGGGGCCACTGCCAGGTCGGGCCCGACGGCGCGGCGCTCGTCAAATACGAAGCAGCTGCCATCAAAATGCTTGCCGTCGGTTTCTTCAAAGTACTTGAGGATGCCGCCATCGAGCTGATACACATGCTCCAAGCCCTCTTCGCGCATCAGAATGGCCGCTTTCTCGCAACGGATTCCGCCGGTACAAAAACTGACCACGGTCTTGTCTTGCAGGGCCGCCTTGTGGGCCCGAAAGGCGTCGGGGAAATCGCTGAATTTGTCGATGCGCCAATCGATCGCGCCGGCAAACGTTCCTTCGTCCGCCTCAAAGGCATTGCGCGTGTCCAGGGTCACCACCGGGCGGCCCTGATCGTCCCGGCCCGCCTCCAACCAGCGCCGTACCGTGGCGGCACTCACCGCTGGGGCGCGGCCCTGCGCGGGTTGGATAGCCGGGTGGTTCATGCGGATGATTTCGCGCTTGACCTTCACCAGCAATTTTTTGAAAGGTTGGGTGTATGACCAACTTTCTTTGGGATTGAGGTCGGCAAACCGGGCATCTGCTTGCAACTGGGCTACAAATTGACGCACGGCGTGGGCGCCACCGGCGAGGAAGAGGTTGATACCTTCCTCCGCCAATAAGACCGTGCCTTTGAGTTCCAGAGCAGCGGCCTGTTGGTACACGATTTCGCGCAGCCCGGCCGCATCCGCCAGGTTGATGAATTTGTAGGCAGAGATGTTGAGCACAGTGTTCACGCGAACGATTTTACGGGCCGCCTTTACTGGCCGCCTACCTACAATGGCCGCATGTTTTGTCACCTGCGCCTGCACACCGAATTCTCCGTCGTAGACGGCACCACCCGCATCGAAGAGGTCGTGCAAGCCGCAGCCGCCAACGGGCAGCCCGCGCTGGCGATTACCGACCTGAACAACCTGTTTGGCACAGTCAAGTTCTACCGCGAGGCACGCGCCCGCGGCATCAAGCCGCTGGTTGGCGCAGAAGTGCTGCTCGAAGGCATGGGCAGCGACCCGGCTGCCACCTCGCGCATGGTCTTGCTGGTGCAAAACAAGCAGGGCTACCTGAATCTGTCGGAGTTGCTGGCGCGCAGCTTCACGCGTAATCCGGGTCGCCCGCAGGCTGTGGCCAGCCTGTCTTGGCTTGCCGAGCTCAACGAGGGTTTGATCGCCTTATCGGGCGCGCAGGCCGGGCCGGTGGGGCAGGCGCTGGTGCAGGGCGACACGGAGCGCGCGCAGGCGCTGGCCCTGCAGCTGGCAGGCATCTTTGCCCACCGTTTTTATCTGGAGCTGCAACGCGCGGGCCGTCCCGATGACGAGGCCCATGTGGCCGCTGCAGTCACCTTGGCCGCGCGCATGAAACTGCCGGTGGTGGCCACCCAGCCTATTCAGTTCATGGCGCCTGAGGACTTTGAGGCGCATGAGGCCCGGGTCTGCATCGCGGATGGTGAGTTGCTCTCCAATCCCCGGCGCGTGCGCCGTTTCACCCGCGAGCAGTACTTCAAAAGTACGCCGCAAATGCTTGCCCTGTTTGAAGATATTCCATCGGCCATCAGCAACACGCTGGAGATTGCCAAGCGCTGCAATCTGACTTTGGTGCTGGGTAAGCCGCAGTTGCCGGAGTTCCCCACGCCGCTGGTGGACGGGCAGCGCATGACGCCCGAGGACTACTTCCGTTACGCCTCCCACCAGGGTCTGAAGGAGCGCTTGGCCCATTTGTACCCGGACCCTGCCGTGCGCGAGGCGCAGCGCGCCCGTTACGAAGAGCGGCTGGAATTTGAGATCGCCACCATCGTCAAGATGGGCTTTCCGGGTTACTTTTTGATCGTGGGCGACTTCATCAACTGGGCCAAGTCCAACGGCTGCCCGGTCGGGCCCGGGCGCGGTTCGGGTGCGGGCTCGCTGGTGGCTTACTCCCTGAAGATCACCGATTTGGACCCGCTGCAATACAACTTGCTGTTCGAGCGTTTTCTGAACCCCGAGCGGGTCTCTATGCCCGACTTTGACATCGACTTTTGCCAGAGCAACCGCGACCGCGTGATCGATTACGTCAAAGCCAAATACGGCAAAGACGCCGTCAGCCAGATCGTGACTTTTGGCACCATGGCTGCGCGCGCGGCGGTGCGTGACGTGGGGCGGGTGCTGGATTTCAGCTACACGTTTTGCGACGGCATCAGCAAACTCATTCCCAACAAGCCCGGCACCAGCATCAGCCTGCAACTGCCGCCACCCGGTGCCAAGCGCGGCGATAAGGCAGCGTACGCGCTGCTGGAAGAGCCACTTCTGGCGGAACGCGAGGCCAAAGAAGAGGATGTCAAAACCCTGCTGGAGCTGGCCCGCAAGCTCGAGGGCATGACGCGCAACGTGGGCATGCACGCCGGTGGCGTTTTGATCGCGCCGGGCAAGCTGACCGACTTCTGCCCGCTGTACCAGCAGCCCGGCAGCGAGTCTGCGGTGAGCCAGTTTGACAAAGACGATGTGGAGTCCATCGGCCTGGTCAAGTTTGACTTTTTGGGCCTGGCCACGCTGACCATTTTGGAGCTGGCCCGCGAGATGATTGCCAGCCGCCACGCGGGTCAGCAAGATTTTTCCTACGAGACGCTGCCGCTGGACGATGCGCAGGTGTACCGCCTGTTCGCGCAGGGTAAGACCGAGGCCGTGTTCCAGTTTGAAAGCCGGGGCATGCAAGGCATGTTGCGCGACGCCAAGCCCACCCGCCTGGAGGACCTGATTGCGCTGAACGCCTTGTACCGCCCGGGGCCTATGGACCTGATTCCCAGCTTTGTGGCGCGCAAGCATGGACGCGAAGAGATCGAATACCCGCACCCGCTGGTCGCGGACATGCTGTCGGAAACCTACGGCATCATGGTCTACCAGGAACAGGTGATGCAGACCGCGCAAATTCTGGGCGGCTACTCCCTGGGTGGTGCCGACATGTTGCGCCGTGCCATGGGCAAAAAGAAGGCCGAAGAAATGGCCGAGCACCGCGCCATATTCCGCGCCGGCGCTTCCAAGAACAACATCAACCAAGACAAAGCCGACGAAGTCTTCGACCTGATGGAAAAGTTCGCGGGCTACGGCTTTAACAAGTCGCACGCCGCCGCGTATTCGCTCCTGGCGTATCACACTGCCTGGATCAAGGTGCACTACACCGCCGAGTTCTTCTGCGCCAACATGACGGTGGAGATGGACAACACCGACAAACTCAAGGTCTTGTTCGAGGACGCGCAGCGCTTTGAGATCGACTTTGAGCCGCCCGACATCAACCGTGGCACCTACCGTTTCGAGCCAATTTCCAACCGCCAGATCCGTTACGGCCTGGGCGCGATCAAGGGCACCGGCGAGCAGGCGATTGAGGCCATCATCGCCGCCCGCAACGGCGCAGGCCCCAGCACCGACACCGGCCCCTTCACCAGCCTGTTTGACTTCGCCCGCCGGGTCGACCGCAGCCGCATGAACAAGCGTTGTCTGGAGGCTTTGATCAAAGCCGGCGCATTCGACACGCTGGAGCGCAACCGCGCCTCGCTATTGGCCTCGGTGGACCGGGCGTTTGAGTTTTCTGCGGCCAGCGTAGCCAACGCGCAGCAAGTCGGCTTGTTTGACATGGGCGACGATGACCATGGCTCCAGCACCCAAGAGCCCGATCTGGTGCCCGCCTTGCCCTGGGGCGTGAAAGAGCGCCTGACCTATGAAAAAACCGCCATCGGTTTTTATCTCTCCGGCCACCTGTTCGATGAGGTCGCGCAGGAAGTACGCCGCTTCGCCAAGCGCCCCATTGACGAGTTGCTCGATACCCGCGAGCCGCAGTTACTGGCCGGCATCATCAACGACCTGCGCGTGATCAACGGCGCGCGCGGCAGGTTGGCGCTGTTCAAGCTGGATGACGGCTCCGGCAGCATCGAGGCCCGCGCCGACGACAAACTGCTCAACGCCCACAAAAATCTGCTCAAAGATGACACCCTGGTCATCGCCATGGGCAAGGCCCAACCCGACCGCTTCTCCGGCGGCATGCAGTTCACCATCACCCAACTCTGGGATTTGGAGCAGGCGCGCTGCCGCTTTGGCAAGTACCTGCGCGTGGCGGTGAACGGGCAGGCTCCGGACATAGCCCGGGTGCTGCGCGAATTTCCGGCGCAGAAAGAGGCGACCGAGCAGGGCGATGTGCAACGCGGCTTGGCCGTGCGCTTGGAGGTGGTGCGTCCCGCATCCCACGACCAGCCCGAGGCCGAAGGGGCCCATGCCGAGTTGGCGCTGGGCGACGCCTTCCGCTTTTACCCCAGCGATGCGGCACTGGCGCTCTGGCGCGCGCAGGCGGATGCGGGGCGGGCGGTGATTGCGTACGACTAAGGCCAGGTCCGCGCAATTCTTGTTGGATAACGCTAAGCGCACTTTGCCTACATCCGCGATCTAAATGAGATAGACTCTCATTTAGGTTTGCGTTTTTCAGCGGAGCGTCCATGTCCCATCTGCAGTTGTTGTCTGACTTGCCCAACGGCACGCGCGCCACGGTTGCGGGCTTGCTGTCGGGTGGCAATGCGGTGCAAAG
>CANFTU010000152.1 GCA_947450005.1 Comamonadaceae bacterium
CGTGGGCGCAAAGTCATCAAGACCAAATCAGAAGCCTGATCCCCGGGGTTTTGACTCCACCCAAGGCCCGATGCGGAATGGTTAGCGTCGGGCTTT
This sequence comes from Comamonadaceae bacterium, assembly GCA_947450005.1. Taxonomy (GTDB): domain Bacteria; phylum Pseudomonadota; class Gammaproteobacteria; order Burkholderiales; family Burkholderiaceae_C; genus Allorhodoferax. The sequence goes on from CANFTU010000152.1 coordinate 97, forward strand.
TTGGTTTCTGCGCACCACCACACCCCTTTCCTCTGGTGACCCCAGCATGCATACGATAGCGGTTGATTGCATGGGCGGTGACCACGGCCCATCGGTCACCTTGGCAGCGTGCCGCCAGTTCCTCGCCTCCCATGCGCAGGCCCGTCTGATTCTGGTCGGTACGCAGGCCGCGATCGGCGATTTTTCCCATCCCCGCGCGGAGTGCGTTGTCGCAACCGAAGTGGTTGCCATGGATGACCCCCTGGAAGTGGCCCTGCGCAAGAAGAAAGACTCTTCGATGCGGGTGGCCGTCGAGCAGGTCAAGTCTGGCGCGGCGCATGCGGCGGTGTCCGCTGGCAACACCGGCGCATTGATGGCCATTTCCCGGTATGTGCTTAAAACCCTGGATGGCATTGAGCGTCCGGCGATTGCCGCCCGGATTCCCAATGCGCGCGGTGGCGCCACGACGGTGCTCGATTTGGGCGCCAATGTGGATTGTTCCCCTGCGCATCTTTTTCAGTTTGCGGTGATGGGCTCTGCCTTGGTGTCGGTCTTGAGCGGCAGCAACGCACCAACCGTGGGGCTGCTGAATATCGGCGAAGAGGCGATCAAGGGCAACGAGATGATCAAGCAGACCGGCGAATTACTGCGCGCTGCCGCCGCTGCGGGCGACTTGAATTTCGTGGGGAACGTAGAAGGCGACGATATTTGTGCTGGCGTTGTGGATTTGATTGTCTGTGACGGCTTTGTGGGAAATGTGGCGCTCAAAACGGGCGAGGGCGTTGCCAGCATGATTGGCAGCTTTATCAAACAAGAGTTCGGACGCAACTGGCTGACCATGGCGATGGGCCTGATGGCGCGTCCGGTTTTGATGGCGATCAAATCCCGGTTGGATGCGGGTCAATACAACGGTGGCGCGCTCTTGGGCTTGCGCGGCCTGGTATTCAAAAGTCATGGATCGGCCGATGTGCGGGCCTTCGGCTTTGCGCTGGAGCGGGCTTATGATGCCTCCCGACACGATTTGCTGGACCGCGTCAAAGCTCGGGTCGCGCGCGCCGCGCCTTTGCTGGCGGTCTCCGGCGCGGTGTCGGAAGGCTGAGATAACTTCGACTCGATTGCATGACACACTATTCCCGCATCACCGGAACCGGCAGCTTCCTTCCTCCGCGCCGCTTGAGCAACGCCGATTTGGTGGCGCAACTGGCGGGCCAGGGTGTGGAGAGCTCGGACGACTGGATTGTCGAGCGCACCGGCATCCGGGCGCGCCACTTCGCTGACCCCGGGGTCTTCAGCAGCGACCTGGCCCTGCAAGCTTGCCGCAAGGCGCTGGAGGCCGCCGGGCGCAGCGCCAGCGATGTGGATCTGATCATCGTTGCCACCTCGACCCCCGATATGGTTTTTCCCTCGACTGCCTGCATTTTGCAAAGTAAGTTGGGAGCTCCCGGCGGTGCGGCCTTTGACGTGCAGGCCGTATGCAGCGGTTTTATTTACGCACTGACCGTGGCCGACGCCATGATCCGCACCGGTGGCGCGCGCTGTGCGCTGGTGGTGGGTGCTGAGATTTTTTCCCGCATTCTGGATTTTCAGGACCGCACCACCTGCGTGTTGTTTGGCGACGGTGCAGGCGCCGTGGTCCTGGAAGCGTCGGAGACCCCTGGCATTTTGGCCACCGACATCCACGCCGATGGCCGGCATGTGGATTTGTTGTGTGTCCCTGGCCATGTGAATGGCGGGGTGGCTTCTGGCAAGCCTTTACTGCAAATGGACGGCCAGGCCGTTTTCAAGTTGGCGGTGGGTGTTCTCGAAGAATGTGCCCGTTCGGTTCTGGCCAAAGCCGGAAAAACCGAGGTGGATATCGATTGGCTGGTGCCGCACCAGGCCAATATCCGCATCATGCAAAGCACAGCCCGTAAATTGAAGTTGCCCATGGAAAAAGTCGTGGTCAGCGTAGACCAGCACGGTAATACATCGGCCGCTTCGATTCCACTTGCTCTGGACGGTGCGGTTCGCAGCGGCCAGATTCAGCCGGGGCAGACGGTATTGCTCGAAGGCGTGGGCGGCGGTTTCGCCTGGGGCGCTGTGCTGCTGACGATGTAGTCTTTCTGTTTTTTTCGCAACGATTTTCATGAAGCCATTCGCATTTGTTTTTCCGGGTCAGGGCTCCCAATCGGTCGGCATGCTCGACGCATGGGGCGCGCATCCCGTGGTCAAGCAGACTTTGGAAGAAGCCTCGACAGCTTTGGGCGAAGACCTCGCCGCTTTGATCCACGACGGGCCTAAAGAGGCATTGGGCCTGACCACTAACACCCAGCCGGTCATGCTGGTGGCCGGTGTGGCGGCTTACCGGGTGTGGATGCACGAGGTCGGCCAGGCGCCATCGGCTGTCGCAGGGCACTCGCTGGGCGAGTATTCCGCGCTGGTGGCAGCCGGTGTATTGACTTTGGCGCAAGCGGTTCCGCTGGTGCGTTTGCGCGCGCAGGCGATGCAGGATGCGGTGCCAGTCGGGGTCGGTGCGATGGCGGCTATTTTGGGCATGGATGCTCCGCGCGTCGTGGCGGGCTGCCTGGAGGTGAGCCAAACATTTGCTGCCGACAGCGGCGAAGTGGTCGAGGCGGTGAATTTCAATGACCCGGCGCAAACCGTGATCGCCGGTCGCCGTGCGGCGGTCGATAAGGCCTGTGAATGGCTGAAAGGCCAGGGCGCGAAGCGCGCTTTGCCACTGCCCGTATCAGCGCCGTTCCACAGCAGCCTGATGCGTCCGGCCGCTGAGCGCCTGAAAGTGGCGTTAGCGGCGACGGCGCTCCAAGCCCCCTCCATTGCGTTGGTCAATAACGTCGACGTGGCTGTGGCCCAGACACCTGACCTCATCCGCGACGCCTTGTTCCGGCAGGCCTTTGGCGCGGTGCGCTGGGTCGAATGCGTGCAGGCTTTGCAGGCCCGTGGCTTACAGCATATGGTTGAATGCGGCCCCGGCAAAGTGCTGGCGGGCCTGTGCAAACGGATCGATCCGGCGTTGACTGCGCTTGTGCTCGCCGATCCAGCCAGTTTGGCCGAAACCCGGGAGGCCTTGCAATGAGCGAGCCGGTACCGTCTTCTCAGCCCCAGATCGCGCTGGTGACCGGCGCGTCGCGGGGCATTGGCGCGGCCATTGCGCTGGAGCTGGCACGTCAGGGCATGCGGGTAGTGGGTACTGCCACCAGCGCAGCGGGGGCCGCCCACATCAGCGCAGCTTTGTCTGCCTTTGAGGGCTGCCGGGGCGAAGTGCTCGATGTCACGGACGGGCCGGCTGGCGAGGCTTTGATCACCGCGTTGACGCAGGAAGCCGGCGCCGTGCATGTTCTGGTGAACAACGCCGGCATCACGCGCGACACCTTGTTGATGCGCATGAAGGATGCCGACTGGGACGCGGTGATCGACGCCAACCTCAAAGGCGCATTCCGCATGACCCGCGCCGTGTCGCGCACCATGATGAAGCAGCGTTACGGGCGGATTGTGAACATCACCTCGGTGGTCGGCGCTATGGGCAACGCGGGTCAGGTCAACTACGCCGCCTCCAAGGCCGGTGTGGCTGGTATGACGCGGGCGCTGGCCCGTGAACTGGGTTCGCGCGGCATCACCGTGAATTGCGTGGCCCCCGGATTCATCGAGACCGATATGACGGCAGCCCTCAGCGCGGAGCAGCAAGCCACCTTGATGGCGCAAATTCCGGCGGGTCGGCTGGGGCAGGCGCAAGAAGTGGCACAGTTGGTCGCCTATCTGGCCTCGCCGCAAGCGGGCTATGTCAGCGGGCAGGAAATCCATATCAACGGTGGCATGCATATGTAGATGGGTGGTGTGCCACTTGCTAATCCGCCGCACCATCCGTCCGGCGGACCTGCGGACCGGCAGTGCCGTGTGCGTAGGTAGAATGACGGATTGTTTACAACCCTCAGAGGGAATCCATGAGCGATATTGAAGCACGCGTCAAGAAGATCATTGCCGAGCAACTCGGCGTTGAAGAGTCACAAGTCACCAACGAAAAAGCGTTTGTCGCTGATCTGGGTGCTGACTCGCTGGACACGGTGGAACTGGTGATGGCTTTGGAAGACGAGTTTGGTATTGAGATTCCTGACGAAGACGCCGAGAAAATCACCACGGTGCAAAACGCGGTCGATTACGCCACCAGCCACAAGAAAGCCTGATGGGCCATCGTCCCGCCGCTGCAGCGGGACGGCTTGAACATTCGTTTGCCACCATGAAAGTTCGTCTATGACGCGCCGCCGCGTAGTTGTCACCGGTCTGGGCTGCATCAGTCCGGTCGGTAACACCGTGGACCAGGCTTGGTCGCGGTTGGTGGCGGGCCAGTCCGGCATTGACCGGATTACCAAATTTGATGCGAGCACGTTCTCATGTCAGATTGCTGGCGAGGTGCGTGGTTTCGAGGTCGAGGCGTACATGAGTGCCAAAGAGGCACGCACCATGGATACCTTCATCCATTACGGTATCGCCGCGGCCAGCCAGGCGGTGGCCGACGCGGGCTTGAAGACTGGCGAGGCGCTTGGCGAAGACGAGGCTACCCGCATCGGGTGCGTGATTGGCTCCGGCATTGGCGGCTTGCCCATGATTGAGGCCACCCACGCCGAATACGCGTCGCGCGGTGCGCGGCGGATTTCCCCATTTTTTGTGCCGGCTTCCATCATCAACATGATTGCCGGGCACGTCTCGATTCGCTACGGATTCAAGGGTCCTAACATCGCCATCGTCACCGCCTGTACGACGGGCCTGCATTGCATCGGCGAGGCTGGCCGCATGATCGAGTACGGCGACGCGGATGTGATCGTGGCGGGCGGCGCAGAGGCCACGGTGTCGCCACTGGGCGTCGGTGGTTTTGCCGCCATGCGCGCATTGAGCACCCGCAATGACGACCCGGCGACGGCATCGCGCCCCTGGGACAAAGACCGGGACGGTTTCGTATTGGGTGAAGGCGCGGGCGTAATGGTGCTCGAGGAATACGAACACGCCAAAGCGCGTGGCGCAAAAATTTATGCCGAACTGGCCGGCTTTGGCATGAGTGCAGATGCAGGCCACATGACCGCGCCCAGTATGGACGGCCCGCGGCGCGCCATGCTCGGTGCTCTGCGCAACGCGGGGCTCAACCCGGATGCGGTGAACTACGTCAACGCGCATGGCACGTCCACTCCTTTGGGTGATGTCAACGAATCCAATGCCATCAAGGCCACGCTTGGCGCGCATGCCAAATCGGTCGTGGTCAACTCCACCAAGTCGATGACCGGGCATTTGCTGGGCGGCGCCGGC
>CANFTU010000153.1 GCA_947450005.1 Comamonadaceae bacterium
AGCTTCGGCACTTTGCCGCTTTGTGCGATTGTGTTGACCGATTGTTTTGAGTTTGAACCATGCCCACTGCAAAATCAGCCAAGCCTGCCACCAAAAAATCCGCAGCGAAGCCGGCACCCAAAGCCACATCCAAAGTTACACCCAAGGCCGTTCCCAAAAAAGCGGCGCCACCTTCGGCAAAAGTCATTGCGAAGAAGCCCGGTAAGCCCGCGCCCAAAGTGGCCGTAAAAGCGCCGGCAAAGGCGCCAGTCAAAGCGCCAGCTAAACCGCCTGTCAAAACAGCGGCCAAGGCAGCACCCGCAAAAGCGGTGAAGGCCTTGCCAAAGGCTGTCAAGGCCGTGAAGACCCCGATCAAAACCGCGACCGCCGCCAAGAGCGCCGCACAGAAACCCATGCCACCCAAAGGCAAAGCACCGGCAAAAACTGTGAAAAAAGTTGCGCCAGTCACCAAGAAAGCCCCCTCAGTGCCCCTGACCCCCCCGAAAAAAGCCGCAGCAGTTGCCCCGAAAGCAGCTGCCAAATCCGTACCTAAACCGGCTGCAAAAGCCACACCCGTAACGGCTAAGGCAGCCGCAAAAGGACCAGCGGCCAAAACGCCCGCATCCAAGCCCAAGGCAGCAGCCAAAGGCAAAGACAAGGACAAATCGGGGCTGGGTTTGGACGATTTGATTGACATCGAAGACGAACTCGAGGGTGAGCCGGTAGCGGCTGCGCCCGGCGAAAAGGTCAAGCCGCTGCGGATGAAGATCAGCAAAGCCAAGGAACGGGCTTTGATGAAAGAGTTCGGCCTGGATGAAACCATCCTGTCCGAAGAAGACCTGGCCAAGCGCCGCCAGCGCCTGAAAGCGCTGATCAAGCTGGGCAAGACGCGCGGCTATTTGACGCACGTGGAAATTTCCGACCACCTGCCCGACAAGCTGGTGGACGCCGAGACCATGGAAGCGGTCATCACCACCTTGAACGACTTGGGCGTGGCCGTGTACGAAACCACACCGGACGCGGAAGCCCTCATCATCACCGACAACGCGCCCACCGGTGCGAGTGAAGAAGAAGCCGAAGAAGCCGCCGAAGCGGCCCTGTCCACCGTGGACAGCGAGTTCGGCCGCACCACCGATCCGGTGCGCATGTACATGCGCGAAATGGGTACGGTGGAACTGTTGACCCGCGAAGGCGAGATTGAAATCGCCAAACGCATTGAAGGCGGTTTGATGGCAATGATGGAGGCCATCTCGGCATCGCCCGCCACGATTGCCAAAATTCTGGAGCTGGGCGAAGAGATCCGTGAAGGCAAGACGGTGATCAGCCAGATCGTCGATGGCTTCTCCAACCCCAACGAGGCCGACGACTACGTGGCCGAAGAAGACTTTGACGAATTTGACGCCGCCGACGATGACGACGGCAAAGGCGGATCCAAGGCCTTGACCAAAAAGCTCGAAGAGCTCAAAGCCGAGGCGCTGCGCCGCTTTGACCTGCTGCGCACGCAGTTTGAGAAAGTGCACAAGGTTTACGACAAGGAAGGCTACGGAACGCCGAACTTCGTCAAATCCCAACGGGCGCTCAGCGAGCACCTGATGACCATCCGCTTCACCGCCAAGGCGATTGAAAAGCTGTGCGACATGGTGCGCGGCCAGGTTGACGATGTGCGCAAGAAAGAGCGTGAGCTGCGCCGCATCCTGGTGGACAAGTGCGGCTACAGCCAGGAAAACTTCATCGCCGATTTCAGCGGACGCGACAAACACAACCAGCCTGCACCCAGCAATTTGCTCAACCTGAAATGGATCGAGAAGCAAGCCGCCGCCGGTAAGCCCTGGAGCGCGATCATGGCGCGCAACATCCCGCCGGTGCAGGAAATCCAGCAGCGCCTGGCTGACCTGCAAGCGCAGGTGGTGGTGCCCCTGGAGCAGCTCAAAGACATCAACAAGCGCATGAACCAGGGCGAGGCTTCCAGCCGCGCGGCCAAGAAAGAGATGATTGAGGCCAACTTGCGCCTGGTGATCTCGATTGCCAAGAAATACACCAACCGCGGCCTGCAGTTCCTGGACCTGATCCAGGAGGGCAATATCGGTTTGATGAAAGCGGTCGACAAGTTCGAATACCGCCGGGGTTACAAGTTCTCCACCTACGCAACCTGGTGGATCCGCCAGGCGATTACCCGCTCGATCGCCGACCAGGCGCGCACCATCCGCATTCCGGTGCACATGATCGAGACCATCAACAAGATGAACCGCATCAGCCGACAGCATTTGCAGGAGTTCGGCTACGAGCCCGACGCCAGCGTGCTCGCCGAGCGCATGGAGATTCCGGAAGACAAAATCCGCAAGATCATGAAGATCGCCAAAGAGCCGATCTCCATGGAAACCCCGATCGGTGACGATGACGACAGCCACCTGGGCGACTTCATCGAAGACGGCGCCAACACCGCACCCATGGAAGCAGCCATGCAAGCCGGCCTGCGTGATGTGGTCAAAGACATCCTCGACAGCCTGACCCCGCGCGAAGCCAAAGTGCTGCGCATGCGCTTTGGTATCGAGATGGCCAGCGACCACACCCTGGAAGAAGTGGGCAAGCAGTTTGACGTGACGCGCGAGCGCATCCGCCAGATTGAAGCCAAGGCGCTGCGTAAGCTCAAGCACCCCAGCCGCAGCGACAAACTGCGCAGCTTCACCGACACGTTGTAATTCCGTGAGCGAACACGCCCAGCCCTATGTGCTGGCCGGCGTGATGGGCTGGCCGGTGGCGCATTCGCGCTCGCCGCTGATCCATAGCCACTGGATTGCGCAGTACGGCCTGCGCGGCGCCTATGTGCCCTTGCCGGTGCAACCCGACACGCTGGAGGGGGCCCTGCGCGCGCTGCCGGTGCTGGGTTTTGCCGGATGCAACCTGACGATTCCGCACAAGATCGCCGCCGTGGACATCGTCGACGCGCTCGAGCCCCTGGCCCGGCGTATCGGCGCGGCTAACACCATCGTGGTGCGGGCGGACGGGTCGCTGCTGGGGCGCAACACCGACGCTTTTGGCTTCATCGCCAACCTGCGTGAAGCGCAGCCCCAATGGCGCGCCGATGCGGGACCCGCCGTGATGCTGGGGGCAGGCGGCGCGGCCCGTGCCGTTCTGGCTGGTTTGCTGGACGCGGGTGCCACCGAAATCCGCATCTGCAACCGCACCTTGGAGACCGCGCAACAACTCGCCCGCGAATTCGCCGACTGGGGTAACCCGCGCCTGCAAGCCGTTGCGTGGACAGAGCGCCACAACGCGCTGGACGGTGCGGCGCTGCTGGTCAACACCACCAGCCAAGGCATGCAAGGTCAGGCGCCGCTGGATGTCCGGCTGGATACCCTGCCCGTTACCGCGCTGGTCACCGACATTGTTTACACCCCGCTGCAAACGCCTTTGCTGCAGGCCGCAGCCGCCCGGGGCAACCCCACGGCGCAGGGCCTGGGCATGCTGATCCACCAGGCGCGCCCGGCCTTTGAGGCCTGGTTTGGCGTGCTGCCGCAAACCACGCCCGCGCTGTGGGCGGCGGTGACCGCCACGTTGTCATAACCCGTTTTTGAACCCCACCGAATTACAACCTCACTAAAGGAAACACCATGCACACATCCGCCTCCGGCCTGCAATACGAAGACACCGTTCACGGCGAGGGCGAAGTCGCCACCTCCGGTCACCAGGTCACGGTTCACTACACCGGCTGGCTCTACCAGGACGGCGAGCAAGGCGCCAAGTTCGATTCCAGCAAAGACCGCGGTGACCCCTTCGCATTCCGCCTGGGTGCCGGTCAGGTCATCCAGGGCTGGGACGAAGGCGTGGCCGGCATGAAAGTGGGCGGTGCCCGCACGCTGATCATTCCTGCAAGCCTGGGCTACGGCGCGCGGGGCGCAGGCGGCGTGATTCCGCCGAATGCAACCCTGAAATTTGACGTCGAGCTGCTCGGCGTGCGCTGAGCGGCCCGGCCCGTTACCGCCGTTTGCAGCATTTTTGCCGCCCCGGACTTGAAAACCGGGGCCGGCACCTCCATCTCAAGCACTGATTTCCACCCGGACCGGACCCCACTATGAGCGACACGCCCCAACCCACGCCCCACCAGGACGCCCAAGCCGAAGGCGCCGAACCCGCGTTTCTGGAAGACCCCTTGGCCCAAGCCCAGGCGGAGCTGGCGGTTTTGCAAGCCAAAAACGCCGATTTAGCCGACCAGTTCCTGCGCGCCAAGGCCGATGTTGAAAACGGCCGGCGTCGGGCGGAAGACGAAGTCAGCAAGGCCCGCAAGTTCGCGGTTGAGAGTTTTGCCGAGAGCCTGCTCCCCGTAGCCGACAGCCTGGAAGCCGGTCTGGCGATCAAAGACGGCACGATCGAGCAAATCCGCGAAGGCGCGCAGGCGACGCTGCGCCAACTCACCAGCGCACTGGAGCGCAACAAAGTTATCGCCATTGATCCCGCGCCGGGAGCCAAGTTCGACCCGCACCAGCACCAGGCGATCAGCGTGGTGCCCTCGGAACACGAGGCCAACGCGGTGGTATCGGTGCTGCAAAAAGGCTATTTGATATCGGACCGGGTGTTGCGCCCTGCCCTGGTCACGGTAGCGGCCCCCAAATAAGCAGGCCGCCCACACCCACAAGATCCGCGCCGCCTCTTGAATTTGCCAACCGGCATCCCCAAGTGCGGTTCATCAGTCAGCGGCGGGTGCCGCTGACACGCAAAAGCAACCGAATTTATTTATCAGCAGGAGTTCACCATGGGAAGAATCATTGGCATTGACCTGGGCACCACCAACAGTTGTGTGGCCATCATGGAAGGCAATGTGGCCAAGGTCATTGAAAACGCCGAAGGCGCGCGCACCACGCCGTCCATCATCGCCTACCAGGAGGATGGCGAAGTCTTGGTCGGCGCGTCAGCCAAGCGCCAGTCGGTGACCAACCCCAAGAACACGCTGTACGCGGTCAAGCGCCTGATCGGGCGCAAGTTCTCGGAAAAGGAAGTGCAAAAGGACATTGACCTGATGCCCTACAAAATCGCCGCTGCCGACAACGGCGACGCCTGGGTGGAAGTGCGCGGCAACCGCATGGCGCCGCAACAGGTCAGCGCCGACATCCTGCGCAAAATGAAGAAGACCGCCGAGGACTACCTGGGCGAAGAAGTGACCGATGCGGTGATTACCGTGCCCGCCTATTTCAATGACGCACAGCGCCAGGCCACCAAAGATGCAGGCCGCATCGCCGGCCTCGACGTGAAACGCATCATCAACGAGCCCACCGCTGCGGCCTTGGCGTTCGGTTTGGACAAAAACGAAAAAGGCGACCGCAAGATTGCGGTGTATGACTTGGGTGGCGGCACGTTTGATGTGTCCATCATCGA
>CANFTU010000154.1 GCA_947450005.1 Comamonadaceae bacterium
GCTTGGGGGGTGCGCCCCGTCACCGTGGGCCGTGAATTGACCAAGCAGTTTGAAGATATCCACACCTTGCCAGCCGACGAACTGGGCAGCTGGCTGGCGGCTGACAGCAACCGCCTGCGCGGCGAGTTCACCCTGGTGCTGCACCCCGCTGCCCACACAGCCGCAGCAGTGCAAGACGACCGGGTATTGGCGCTGCTCATGGAGCACCTGCCTTTGAAAACAGCGGTGCAGCTCGCGGCACAAATCAGCGGGGAGTCGAAAAACGCGCTGTACGTGCGCGCCTTGGCGCTGAAAGAACAGCCCGCCTCCTGAGCCGCAGCGCCTAAGACGCAGTCCCAGCCTCCGCAGCGCGCAGTTTGTCTTTTTTGCTTGGCCGTTTGCCCTTGATGCCGCCGGTACCCTCGGGGTCATGCGGCCTGGCTGCGGCGGCCTGCACCGGCTCCAACCCGTCCATCACTTCCAGAGTGGGATCCAAACCCTGGCGTTTACAAATCAGCCGCCAGTGCGCCTCGGTATCGGCGCTGACAAAACTCACGGCCAGACCGGCGTCTCCGGCGCGGGCGGTGCGGCCGCTGCGGTGGGTGTAATCGTCGGCCGAGCGCGGCAAATCGTAATGGACGACAACAGGCATCCGCGCGATATCAATACCCCGCGCAGCCAGGTCAGTGGCTACCACCACGGCCACACGCCCGGCTTGGAAATCTGCCAGCACCTGGCTGCGCTTGCCCTGGCTGAGTTGCCCATGCAGCGGTTCGGCGGCTAAGCCGCCTTTGCGCAACTTGTCGGCCACGATCTCGGCGGCAAATTTGGTAGCCACAAAAACCAGCACGCGCTCCCAGCCGTATTGCGCCAGCAGTTGCCGCAGCAAGCGGGTGCGCAGCCCGGCGTCCACGGCAATCGCGCTGTGCGCTATGGCGGGTGCCGCGGCAGCGTCCAGCGCGAGCGTGATGCGCAGCGGCTCGTGCAGCAAAGCGTCGGCCAGGCTTTGCACCGAAGGCGCCAACGTGGCCGAGAAAAACAGGTTCTGCCGGCGCGCGGGCAGTTGCGCAGCAATCCGCTCCCACTCCACCGCAAAGCCGGCATCGAGCATGCGGTCGGCCTCATCAAGCACCAGAATTTCCACCGCGTCGATAGCCAGCGCGTGGCGCTCCAACAGATCCAGCAAACGCCCCGGCGTGGCCACCACCAGATCAGCACCGCCACGCAGAGCCAGCATTTGGGGGTTAACCGACACGCCGCCATAAAGCGCGCGCACCCGCAAGTCCAAAGGCTGTCCCCAGGTCTGCGCCAGCCGGGCCACCTGCACCACCAACTCCCGGGTGGGTACCAGCACCAAGGCCCTCACCGGCCGCCGGCGGATGGGCGCTGCGTTGCGGGTTGCGAGCCGGTCCAGAAGCGGGAGCAAATAGGCAGCCGTTTTGCCGGAGCCGGTATGGGCAATCGCCACCACGTCACGCCCATCCAACACCGCGCCCACCGCCGCCTGCTGGATGGGCGTGACGCTGACAAAGCCAGCGGCATGCGCCGCTGCGCTAAGCGTCGGGGACAGACCGAGTGCGGAAAAGGGCATGGAAGACAGGCGTTGAAGCAAAAAAAATGGCCTCCAACGGAGGCCATCGTGGGAGCGCGGTGGTATTACGCTTTCTTGGCGTAAGCGCTGCACCAGGACTTAGCCGATACCTGTTTGCCAGCAAACAGCGGGCAGCCACCGGCGGCGTCACCGGCTTTGCCTTGGTACAAAGCGCAGCTACCGCAGTTTTGACCCGCGGCGAATTTAGGGAACTTGGCTTTGTCCACGGTAGCAGCGTCGGCCTTGAAACCCAAGCCGGCTGCGGCGGGGTCTTTTTCGTCAACCATAGGGGCTGCTGCAAAAGCCGAAGCGCTCAACAAAGCACCGGCACCGAAACACAATTGCACTGCGAATTCACGACGATTTGACATGTTTGACTTTCCATGAAGAAGTAGCTGGCAACACCATAGCTGCCCGGGTGCGATTGTCCTACATCGCCGGACGGACCCGGAAATGCTTTACAAAGACTTTGCGCGGCGGCTCAAAATCTCAAACGCGGGCAGCGTCTTGCCCTCCAGCACCTCCAAGAAAGCGCCACCTCCGGTGGAGATGTAGCCCACCTGCTTTTCAATGCCGTACTTGGCAATGGCGGCCAGGGTATCGCCGCCGCCGGCAATACTGAAAGCTGGGGACGCGGCAACCGCTTGGGCGATCGCCCGGGTTCCGCCTTCGAAGGCGGCAAATTCGAATACGCCGACCGGGCCGTTCCAGACAATCGTGCCGGCCTGCTGCAACTGCGCCGCCAGCGTGGCGGCGGTGTGGGGGCCGATATCGAGGATCAGGTCGTCGTCCGCTACATCCGCAGCGGCCTTGGTCGAGGCCTCTGCATCGGCTGCAAACGTCTTGGCCGTCACCACGTCGGTTGGGATCGGTACCGCAGCGCCGCGCGCGCGCATCATGTCCATGATGGCGCGGGCCTCGTCCACCAGGTCCCGCTCGGCCAGGCTTTTACCGATGGGTAAACCGGCGGCCAGCATGAAGGTATTGGCAATGCCGCCACCGACAATGAGTTGGTCGACTTTCTCGGCCAGACTTTTCAATATGGTGAGCTTGGTCGACACCTTGGAGCCCGCAACAATCGCCACCAGCGGGCGTTTGGGCGCCAGCAGCGCTTGGCTGATGGCATCCATTTCCGCCGCCAGCAAGGGGCCGGCGCAGGCGATCGGCGCATATTCGGCAATCCCGTAGGTGCTGGCTTCGGCACGGTGCGCGGTGCCAAAAGCGTCGTGCACAAAGATGTCGCACAGCGCGGCCATCTTGCGCGCCAGGGCTTCGCTGTTTTTCTTTTCCCCCACGTTGACCCGGCAGTTCTCCAGCAAGACCAATTCACCGGGCTGAACCACAACGCCCTCGGTCCAGTTCGGCACCACCGGCACGGTGCGGCCCAGCAGCTCCCCCAGCCGCGCAGCCACGGGCGCCAGCGAGTCTTCCGGCTGGAAGCTGCCCTCGGTCGGGCGACCCAGGTGGCTGGTCACCATGACGGCAGCGCCGGCGTCAAGCGCCATCCGGATGCAAGGAACCGATGCGCGGATACGCGTGTCTTCGGTAATGGCGCCGCTGGCGTCCTGGGGCACATTCAAATCCGCACGGATGAAGACTCTTTTACCGCGCACCTGGCCACTGGCACACAAGTCGGAGAAACGAAGGGTTTGCATGGTTGAAAGAAAGTGAATTGAAAACAGCACCGGGACCGCGGTTACCAGCCCAGACCCAAGTGCAGCGGAAGGTACACCGCCATACCGACCACGATGGTACCCAAGACCGCCTGCCCCTGGCCTTTGCGCCAGAAGAAATACGCCGCCCCGGCCGCCATGGCGACCAGCCGTGCGTCTTCCCAGGTTTGGATGAATTGGCCCCGGGTCAAGACCACTTCGGGGACAACAACTGCGGTGAGCGCGGCGATAGGGGCGTAATACAAGCCGCGTTGGGCCCAGCGCGGCAAGGTCCATTCGTCGTCGGGAATAAAGAAAAACGAACGCGAGACCATCGTCAAAAAGCCCATCAGCACAAATGTGAGCAGGGTGTGGAAATCCAGACCCTGTTCAGAAAACCATTGCCCGGCATCAGCGAACCAGCCCATCCCCATCGCCGTCATCAAGTGTCCGCCTCTGGCACACGGTCCACGTGCTTTTCCAAAATCAGGCACAGTGCCACCGCGGTCAATATACCCACCAGAATATTGAGCTTGAGCGGTAAATCAGCGGCCAGCACGGCGGCGATACCGGCCGTTGCCGCCGAGATCAGGCGCAGCCGCGTGTCAGCCAGCGACCACAACACACCGGACAAAGCCAGGACACCGGCAAAGCCAAAACCCCATGTTGCAGGAATCCACTGGGCTAGCAACACGCCACTGAGGTTGAAGATCAACCAGGTCGCCCAATTGGTGCTGCCCAGAGCGCACAAATAGGCCATCTGCTCCAAGCGGCCTTCTGCGTCCCGGGCGGGTTCAGGGAAACGCTGGACAAACAAAACGTAAGGCAGGTCACCACTCAGGTAACCCATGGTCAGTCGGTGCCAGCGCGGCAAATGCATCATGTAGCGCCGCAAATGGGCGCTGAACACCACAAAGCGCAGGTTCACGCAAAAAGCGGTCACCAGTACCACCCACATCGGCGCGCCACCCAGCAAAGGCGGGATCGTAGCCAGTTGGGCGCTGCCGGCAAACACCACCAAGGTCATCACCAGCGACGCGGTCACACCCAGCCCCAGCTTGACCATGGCTACGCCGGTCATCAAGCCCCAGGCGGCAATTCCCGGCGCGATCGCGAACTGCGCCATCGCACCTTCGCGGAAACAGGGATGCCGGTAATACGGCGCATGCCAGAACATGGGCCAGCCTACGGGTGCAAAGGCCGTGCGGCAGACCCGCCGGGCGGGTCAAAGCACCGGCCTGGGACCACCGCAAAACCACGCAAAAAATCGGCGACGCCCAGACGCTTACCGCCGGCACGCTGAAGCTCCGTCAAGACCAGCGTGCCACTCCCGGTCGCGACCGCAATGCCGTGCGCGCCCACATTCAACACCGTGCCAGCAGGCGGATGCAGTGCTGTCTTATCTGAGGCGATTGCATGGGCGGCCCACACTTTGATCACTTCCCCTTGCCACGCGGTGTGCGCTACCGGTGCCGGATTGAACGCACGCACCCGCCGCGCCAACCTGGCCGCGTCCAGACTCCAGTCCAGTGCGGCTTGGGCTTTGTCGACTTTGGCCGCGTACACCACGCCGTCTGCACGCTGCACCTGCGGCTGCCACGCATGCGCGCAGGCCAGGCCTTCGACTGCGAGCTGCCCGCCCAGGACCGCCAGACGGTCGTGCAAGCTGGCGGTGGTGTCCTGCGGCAGGATCGACATCGCCCGGCTGAGCAAGATGTCACCGGTGTCCAGCCCGGCCGCCATCTGCATCAGGCTGATACCGGTTTGCGCGTCCCCCGCTTCAATTGCGCGGTGTATGGGGGCGGCTCCGCGCCAACGCGGCAAAAGGGACGCATGAATGTTGATACAGCCCAAGCCGGATCCGGCAGCAAACATGTCCAACACCCACTGCGGCAACAGCAGCCCGTAGGCCGCGACCACCATGGCCTCTGATTGCGCCTGCTCCAAAGCGCCCTGCGCCTGCCGCGCATCGTCTGCGAAGCTGCCATCGAGCCGCAGGCTGCGCGGTTGCTGCACCGGAACGCCATGCGTCAGCGCCCACTCCTTGACGGCGGAGGCCTGCAACTTCATACCGCGCCCGGCCGGTCGGTCGGGCTGGGTAAGCACCAGGGAGATGTCGTGGCC
>CANFTU010000155.1 GCA_947450005.1 Comamonadaceae bacterium
CAGGGTCATGGCGGTCGTGGATATGAACCGGCGCACGGTATCGGACGGCTCGCGGTAGTTCACGGCAAGCACCTGCAAGCCCGCCGGGGTATACCGCTCCGATAGGCGCTGCAGCGCGGGCATCTCAGCCCGGCAGGGTTCGCACCAACTGGCCCAGAAGTTCAGCAAAACAGCCTGTCCGGCATGTTCAGACAGTTTCCACGGCTCGCCGTTCAGCGTGGGCAAGGCCAGCGCAGGTTGCGGTTTTGGGCGCGGCCAAGGCTGCGGTTGGAGGGTGTCGCCGAGGGCTGCCGACGTTCCCCAGAACGCGGCTGCCAGCGCCAGACAGTCTCTGCGCGTGGTAGCCGGGGTGATGCGACTCACTGCGGTGCGAGCATCCATTCGTGGGCGGGGTCGTTTTTGAAAACCCAGAACCGGTTGGGGCCGGCCATGACGTTCAAGTAGTACAGGTCATAGCCGTGCGGTGCGACCACCGGGTGGTAGCCGCGCGGCACCATGACCACATCGTGGTCCTCCACCGCACAGGCCTCGTCGAGACTGCGGTCGTCGGTGTACACACGTTGAAACGCAAAACCCTGCGGCGGGTTGAGGCGGTGGTAATAGGTTTCTTCGAGCTGGGTTTCCACCGGGGGTTGCTCCAGATCGTGCTTATGGGGTGGGTAGCTCGATGAATGGCCGGCCGGGGTTAGCACCTCAACCACCAGCAGGTGCGTGGCGGTCGGGTCGTCATGGGGCAGGATGTCGCAGATATAGCGCGTGTTGCTGCCTTTGCCGCGCACGCTACGGCGCATGCTGTCGGGGTCTAAGACCTTGACCGTGCGCGCTTGCGTGTTGGCTCCGGCAGGTGCGGTGCACAGGCCGATTTCTGCGCCGCCCGCCAAGGCGGTGATGCCCACGGCGTGACCGGCAGGCACGTAGACCGCCGCAGGCGAGATCTCGTCAAACACGCTGCTGCGCGTGCCCAGGTTGGCGTGGCGCACACCCGCCACCGTGATGTCCACCTTGCCGCTGAGCACCACGATGCACAGTTCGCGCGCACCGGTTTCCAGTGCCTCGGTTTCACCTTCAGTCAGGCGGATGGCGCGAAAACCCACATGGGCCCAACCCGCACGCTGCGGCGTGACATTGACAATCTCGCGCCCGGTGGCATGGGCTTTGGCAAGAAGGGGGCTGACCATGGCGCGCTCCTAGTGCAGGCCTGCGACCAGATCGCGCAGGGTCTCAAAACCTTTTTTGGCGTAGGCGTAGCTCGGTGCAACGGCCGGATCCTGCTCGGCCTCCACAACCAGCCAACCTTCGTAACCGGATGCGCGCAGCAGGCCCAGCACCTTGGCAAAGTCAATGCTGCCGTCGCCGGGCACGGTGAAGACGCCGTTGAGCACGCCGTTCAAAAAGCTCCAGCTCTCGTTGCGGGCTTTGGCGATCACGGGTATGCGCACGTCTTTGCAATGCACATGGACCACGCGTTGAATGTGTTTTTGCAGCACGACGCTGGGGTCGGACGCACCACCGAAATAGGCGTGACCGGTATCAAACAGCAAGAACACCTTGGCCGGGTCGGTGAGCTGCATCAGCATGTCGATGTCTTGCGGCGATTCGACATACGCGCCCATGTGGTGGTGGTAGGCCAGGCGGATGCCGTAGTGCGCAATCAGGTGCGCGCCAAAGGCGTTCAGCCGCTCGGCGTAAGCCTGCCACAGAGCCGCGTTGGCAAACTGCGGACGCCGCGCCACCGGGGTGTGGATCTGCCCCTGCACCGTACCCGCGCATTTGCCGTAAACCACGACCTTCACGCCGTTGTATTGCAGCTTTTCCATGTGCGCTTTGCAGCGGGCGATTTCTGCCGCGACGGATTGCGCGTTGTCCTGGCCCGGTTCCAACTCCGCCAGAAAACCGGAGTACCAGCCCGACACGCATGCCAGTTGGTAGGCGTCCAATTGCGCTTTCAGGCCGGGGCCGTCTTTGGCGAATTTGTTACCGAGCTCAAATCCGGCGTAACCGATTTCTTTGCCTTCGCTCAGCGCCGTTTCCAACGGTGTTTCACCGCCAAGTTCGGGCAGGTCGTCGTTCATCCAGCTGATGGGGTTGATGCCAATGCGTACGTTCCAGCTCATGCCATGTTCCTTGTTGGGGTAGTCAAAATAAAAAAGAAATCAGCGATTCACAGACGCTGCGCCGTCTTGGCCTGCACATAGGCCGCGCGCGCCGCACTCACGGTGGCGGTCTCCGAGACCTCGGGAACCGCGACTTCCCACCAGCAGCCGCCATCATCGGTGCTGCGGGTGTGGGTGGTGTCGATCACGATCACCTGCGTGGTGCTTGCAGCACGCGCTTGCACCATGGCGGCCTTGAGTTCAGCAATGTCTTTGGCGTGCACCGCATGCGCGCCCATGCTGCGCGCGTGCATCGCAAAGTCGATGCTGCTGGGCTGGCCGCCCGCCGGAATGCAGTCGTCCAACAGGTTGTTGAAGCGCGGAATGCCGCAGGCCAGTTGCAGCCGCTGGATGCAGCCAAAGCCCCGGTTGTCCAGCACCAGAATGATCAGCTTGGTACCCAGCATGACCGAGGTGGCAATCTCGGAATTCATCATCATGTAGGAGCCGTCACCCACCAGCACGATCACTTCCTGATCCGGGCGCGCCATCTTCACGCCCAGGCCTCCGGCGATTTCATAACCCATGCATGAATAGCCGTATTCCGCGTGGTAGTTGCCCGGCCCGCCGGCTTGCCAGAGCTTATGCATTTCGCCCGGCAGCGTACCCCCGGCGCATATCGCGATATCGTGCGTGCCGCTGTCTTTGCCGTGGGCCTGGGCGGAGTCGCGCACCGCGCCCAAGACCTCGGCGTCGTAGGGCAAGACGCCCTGCGGCACGGCGGTGGTGAGTTCAGCCACGCGGACGCGCCAGCGTGCCGATTCGCTGTGGGCGCGGGCGGTCCAGTCTGCGCTTGCGGCCCAGCTGCTGAGCGCTTGTCCCAACTGATCCAGCCCGGTTTGGGCATCGGCCAGCAGCCCGAAGCTGCCCCATTTGTCGGCGTCCAGCGCATTGACGTTGAGGCTGAGCAAACGCGCAGCGGGAAACAGCGCGTGCGATCCGGTGGTGAAGTCCTGCAAGCGCGTGCCAATGGCCAGCACCACGTCGGCATCCACCGCCATCGCGTTGGCGGCGGGTGAACCGGTCACGCCCACCGCGCCCAGGTTGAGCGGGTGGTCCCAGGGCAGGCTGCTTTTGCCGGCCTGCGTCTCGGTGACCGGGATGCCGTGTTGTTCGGCAAATCGGCGCAGCGCGGCCCAAGCCTGGCTGTACAAGACACCGCCCCCGGCAATGATCAGCGGGCGTTTGGCGCTGCGCAGCAGGGCGGCAGCAGCGGCCAGCTCAGAAGCCTCGGCAGGCGGGCGGCGGAAACGGATCAGCCCGGGGTGCAGAAAATCCTCCGGGCAGTCAAAGGCCTGGGTTTGCACGTCCTGCGGCAGCGCCAGACACACCGGGCCACACAGCGCGGGGTCGGTCATGACCTGGACCGCGCGGGGCAGGGCACTCAAAATTTGGTGTGGGTCGGTGATGCGGTCAAAGTAACGGGTAACCGGGCGGAAGGTGTCGTTGGCGCTGAGGTCGCCGTGGTGGAAGTCTTCAATTTGCTGCAGCACCGGATCAGGCGCCCGGGACTGGAACACATCACCCGGCAGCAGCAGCACCGGCAGGCGGTTCACATGCGCCACGGCCGCTGCGGTCACCATGTTCGTGGCCCCCGGCCCGATGGAGGTGGTGACCGCCATGATGCGTTGGCGAAACTGCGCTTTGCTGTAAGCAATCGCCGCATGCGCCATGCCTTGTTCATTGTGGGCGCGGTAGGTCGGCAGCCGCTTTTGCTGCGCGTACAACGCCTCGCCCAGACCCGCCACATTGCCGTGGCCGAAGATGGCAAACACGCCCGCACAGTAGGGCTGGACGCCGCCGTCGGCGGTTTCGATGCGCAGCGCGGCCAGGTGGTGGACCAGTGCCTGCGCCATGGTGAGTCGATGGGTTTTCATGGGATGTCCGGTTCAGTATGGATGGCGCGCGCGCCAGGCGCTTACCAGGGTTGCGAAATTGTCGGCGACTTCGGCGATCAGCCCCGAGTCGGGCAACTCGCCGCGCAACCAGCGTTGCGACGCATCAGCCCACAGCGAGCGCCCCACCATAAAGCCCTTGACCACCGGGTTGGTGGCCTGGGTGAAGCTGCGGCATAAATAGTCAAGCGGCTGGTTCAGGCCCAAAATGACGGCGCCGCGGCAGTAGGGGTCGCGTTGCGCCAGCAAAGCGGCCAGCTCCGCCCAGCCTGCGGCCTGCATGGGCGCCAGCTTCCACCAATGGGGCTTCACGCCGAGGTTGTAAAAGCGTTTGACCGCGCGCAGCACTGCAGCGTCTTCTTCTCCGGCGGCTGTCATGCCCTTGGGCAAAATGATTTCCAGCAGCAGCTCATGGCCGGATGCACGCACGGCTTGCCACAACTCCAGCACTTTTTCTTCCTGTTCCAGCCGCAAGCCATAGGCATCGTCGGGGTGGTAATGCAAGAGGCACTTGACCACCTGCTCGGTCGGCCAATGGGTGAGTGCCGTGCCGATGGAGCGCGTGCCGTCAAAACGCAAGGGGCGCGAACTGGGTAGCTCCACCGGACGCCCTACCCACCAGCCGCGCCCGGTGGCGCTGGCCAGGGCGTCGCGCCCGTAGTCGCCGCCGTCGATCAGGACACCCGTGTGGCCTTGCAAGTGGTGGCTGCGCTCAACCTGTTCGGCTGCGCGCACCAGTAATTTTTTCAATGCCGGTATGCGCGATTCAGCGGCTCCGCTGGCGCGGGCGAGGTCCAGAAATTGGCTGCGGTGGTCAAAGGCCATGACGCACACATCGCTCCACTGCGGGCGTGCTACCGACACGCGGTGCAGCTGCGCCAGCGCCTGGTCGGCGTCCACGTGCGGGTTGCGGCTGCCACCGAACCAGTGTTCCAGTTCCGCGGGGGTGGGCATGGCCGCCGAGCAGGCGTGGCGCGAAACCACGATGGCACCACAGGCGTTGGCTACACGCGTGGCATCCGCCCAGCCTTTGCCTTGCAACAAGCTGCTCAGCAAGCCGGCCAAAAACGCATCGCCCGCGCCCAGTACGTTGAGCACCTCCACGCGTTCGCCTTGGAAGACAGGGGCGTCATCAATCTGCGCGGGTATGGCCCCTTCAATCACCGTGCAACCCAAAGCCCCGCGCTTGACCACCAGCGTCGCAGCGCTGAGCGCGCGCACGGCGCGCAGGCTGGCCATGAGGTCTTGGGCCACACCGCCGGCGATGAAAAATTCTTCTTCGGTGCCGACC
>CANFTU010000156.1 GCA_947450005.1 Comamonadaceae bacterium
AAGATTGCCTTCGCCCAAAAGACCAGCGCGCGGACCTTGCGCGAGGTCATGGTGGGTGCCGACATCTTCCTCGGTCTGTCCGCCGGTGGGGTGCTCAAGCCCGACATGGTGGCCTCGATGGCGGCCAAGCCCTTGATTTTTGCGCTGGCCAATCCGACACCTGAAATCCTGCCCGAAGAAGTCAAGGCGGTTCGTGACGACGCCATCATGGCCACCGGCCGCACCGATTACCACAACCAGGTCAACAACGTCTTGTGCTTCCCCTACATCTTCCGGGGCGCGCTGGATGCGGGCGCATCGACCATCACGGTTGAGATGGAAATTGCCGCTGTGCACGCGATTGCCGAGCTCGCCCAAGCCGAGCAAAACGAGGTGGTGGCTGCGGCCTATGCGGGCGAGCAGTTGGAGTTCGGCCCCGAGTACCTGATTCCCAAACCCTTTGATCCGCGTCTGATGATGGTGATTGCGCCTGCCGTGGCGCAGGCCGCCGTGGACAGTGGCGTGGCGTTGCGTCCGATTGCCGATATGGATGCGTACCGCGAGCGGCTGCAAAGCTTTGTCTATGCGTCGGGCACGACCATGAAGCCGATTTTTTCGGCCGCCAAGAATGCCCTGAAAAAGCGCGTGGCCTACGCTGAAGGGGAGGACGAACGCGTGCTGCGCGCCGCGCAAATCGTCGTAGACGAAGGCCTCGCTTTGCCCACGCTGATTGGTCGTCCGGCCATCATCCGCGAACGCATTCAAAAGTTCGGCTTGCGGCTGCGCGAAGGCCAGGACTACGCCGTGGTCAATGTCGAGCAGGACCACCGCTACCGCGACTTTTGGCAGACCTATTTCGAGATGACCCAGCGCAAGGGCGTGACGGTGCAAGTGGCCAAGATTGAGATGCGCCGGCGTCTGACGCTGATCGGCTCCATGCTCTTGCAAAAGGGCGATGTGGATGGCTTGATTTGCGGAACCTGGGGCACAACCGCCATGCATTTGCATTACGTTGACCAGGTGATCGGCAAACGCAAGCGTGGCACGGCCGCTGATGCGCCCGAGGTCAACGCCTATGCGTGTATGAATGGTCTGCTGCTGCCCGGGCGCCAGGTGTTTCTGGTTGATACCCATGTCAACTATGACCCCAGCGCCGAACAGATTGCGCAAATCACCATCATGGCCGCTGAGGAAATGCTGCGTTTCGGCTTCAAACCGAAAGCCGCCTTGCTCAGCCACTCCAACTTTGGCAGCAGCAACGAGCCCAGCGCGGTCAAGATGCGGCAAGCCCTGGCACTCATTCAGGCGCAGGCGCCATGGCTCGATGTTGACGGCGAAATGCACGGGGATATTGCGCTGGACAGCGGCGCGCGTGCGATGCAAATGCCGCAAAGCACCTTGCATGGCGATGCCAACTTGCTGGTCTGCCCCAATATTGACGCAGCCAATATTTCCTACAACCTGCTCAAAACTGCAGCCGGCGGAAACATCGCGATTGGCCCGGTTTTGTTGGGTGCGGCTAAACCGGTGCACATCCTGACGGCGAGCACCACCGTGCGGCGGATTGTCAACATGACCGCACTCACCGTCGCGGATGCCAACGCCTACCGCTGAGTTCTCAATAGTCGCCATACGTTGTATTTGCAGTGTGGACAGTGTGCCCGCAGCTGTCCCGTCCGCGCCTGACTTGGCACGGCTGTCCGCAGCTACTTAGAATGCGCCGAGCCTGCCTACGGGGTGAAGGCTTCCAATAACGATTGCAATACAAATTTATGGGGGGTGCGTGCGGGCGCTGTTGACACCATGGCGAGGTTTTTCACGCTCTACAGGGCGTGCGCTTGTAGCCGCCTGGGTGCTGCTGTTTCCGGTATGCGGGTGGTCCCTGTCGGTGGCATTTATCAACCCGGGCAAGTCCAATGAGGCCTATTGGGTCACCGTCACCCAGGCCATGCAGGCCGCAGCATCCCGCTTAGGCATTGCATTGGAGGTCACCTACCTGGAGCGCGACCACGCAAAAGCGGTGGATGTGTCGCGCGACATTGCGGCCCGTCCAAGCCAAAGCCGCCCGGACTACGTCTTGCTGGGTAACGAGGGTGGATTCGGTCCGGCTTGCTTGCGCATTTTGGACGGGGCGGGCATACCGGTCTTGATGGTGTTCAACGGCATCTCCGATCTCTCCCAGCGCAAACTCAGCGGGGCGCCGCGCGAAAAATACAAGCTGTGGCTGGGAACCCTGGAGCCGCGCGCCGAAGACGCGGGGTATTTGACCGCCAAGGCTTTGATTGAAAAAGGACGTGCAGCCGGCTGGGCTACCAAAGGCGACAGTTTGCACATGGTCGCACTCAGTGGCGACAAACTCACGCCCTCCTCTTTTTTGCGCGCCCAGGGCATGCGCCGGGCTGTGGTGGAGGCGGGTGATGTGGTGCTGGACCAGGAAATTTTCAGTGGTTTCAACCGCGAACGCGCGGCCGAGCAGATGTCGTGGTTGTTGCAGCGTTACCCGCAAACGCGGTTGGTGTGGGCCGGCAATGACCTGATGGCCTTTGGCGCGATGGATGCGGCGCGAAGCCACCATCTGCAGCCAGGGCGCGACCTGTTGTTCAGCGGCATCAATACCTCGGCGCAAGCCATGGACGCGCTGCGCAGCGGTGAACTCGGTGCGCTGGCTGGAGGCCACTTCATGCTCGGGGCGTGGGCGCTGGTGGTGGTGTATGACCACCACCATGGCCGCGACTTTGCGCAACTTGAAGGTTTGGAAATGGTCCAACCCATGTTCAGTCTGTTCAGTCCCGAGCAGGCCGCCCGATTCCGCCAGATGTATGGCGACGGGCGTTTTGATGCGATTGATTTCAAGCGCTTCAGCAAGTTTCATAACCCGCACATGAAGCGCTACAACTTCGAGTTTCAGCAGCTTCTTGGGAAAAAAGGCTAGCCGGTGCGCGATCAGGGAGTTCAATCGGTTGCCAACAAGCTGATTAAACGCATCAGCGCCTACTGCATCGCCTGTGTGCTGGCCATCGGTGTTGTCCAGGGGTGGTATTCCTGGCGGCATGTGTCCGACGAATTCGACAAGGGGCTCAAGCTCATCGCCGAAGCGCAGTTGCCGATGTTGGCCGTCAGCGTCTGGGAGGCCGAACCCTTGGTCATCCAACGCCAACTGGTGCAAATCAGCCAGCAGCCCTACATCGGGTACGTGCGGTTGCGCGCCGATATCGGTGCCGAATTTGAAGCCGGCGACACCCGGTTGCACAACCACCCCAATGCGCGGATATTCAATCTCGCGCAACCGTACGACCGCGACATTTCGCTGGGCACCTTGGAGCTGGCGCCAGACCCCACCGTGTTGTATTCCGAGGTCGGGCGTTCGGTCGGCGTGGCGATGTTGGGATATGGCGTTTTGTGTTTGCTCATCATTCTGTTGCTCAAGCGTGAAGTGGAACGCCCCCTGCGGCACATCCTGGATTTCGTCGCCGCATCGCCGGACCGGCGCAACAACCACACCTTGGTGGTGGAGCGTGGGCAGGACCACCGCAGAGACGAAATCGACATCGTGGTGGAGGGTCTCCAGTCCATGCACAAGGAGATCGACAAGCAGATGCGCGAATTGGACGCGCAGGTCGCCAACCGCACCAATGCACTGCAGTCGGCAATGGAGTCCATCCAGCAGCTGTCCATCATGGATCCGCTGACGGGTTGCTACAACCGCCGCTTGTTCAATGAACGGATCGTGCAAGAGGCAGAGCGTGCCGACCGCTACCAGCGCGCGCTCACACTGGTGTTTGCTGACATCGATTTTTTCAAACGGGTGAACGATGCCCACGGGCACTTGGTGGGCGATCAGGCCTTGTGCTATGTCAGCACCATCCTGCGCCGGGAAACCCGCGAAAGTGTGGATTGGGTGGTGCGCTACGGCGGCGAGGAATTTTTAATGGTGCTACCCGAGACCGATCAGGATCAGGCCCTGGGTACCGCTGAGCGGGTGCGGGCGGCAATTGCTTCGGAGCCCCTGCTCGTGCGGGGAAAGCCCATAGCGCTGACCTGCAGCTTTGGCATTGCGCAATACCAGCCGGGCGAGTCGCACGTGGCCTGGTTGGAGCGGGTTGACAAATGCCTGTACACCGCCAAGCAGACGGGGCGCAACCGGGTGTGCGCGTGGGAAAGCCGCGATATTCAGATTTGAGTTGAGCGGGCGTAAGCCCGCCGGGTCACGCG
The DNA here is from genome assembly GCA_947450005.1 of Comamonadaceae bacterium. Classification (GTDB taxonomy): domain Bacteria; phylum Pseudomonadota; class Gammaproteobacteria; order Burkholderiales; family Burkholderiaceae_C; genus Allorhodoferax. The sequence continues at coordinate 4,192 of CANFTU010000156.1, forward strand.
CCGTGGGCCTGCGCCAGGCACTGGTGGAACAGCCGGGTGGCGCGTGCCGGCGCCGGCGCGTGGCGGGTGATGGCGAAAAATGAACAGTCGTAATGCAAGCGTGCCGGTGCGATGGCCTGCATCTGACCGGCCGCCTCGAAGCTGGCCGCGTAATGGGCCGGTAAAAACCCAACAAACTCACCCGACAAAATGAAGGTGGCGATGGACTCCTGGTCAAAGCCCGTGGCCATTCGGCGCAGCCGCAAGCGCTGGCTGACCTCCATATTGGGTGAGTGGTAGCCCAGCCCGGCAAAGCGCAGGGCACGCATGGCTTCCCAATCCAGCGCCCCGTGGTCCGCACCGTGCAAGGGGTGTCCGGTACCGCAGTACAGCAGCATGCCCTCGTCAAACAGGTGCTGGTATTCCAGTGCGCTGGAGCTGCGGTGACCGGGAACGATGCCAACTTGGAACTGACCGTCCAGCACCCCACGCTCGATCGCCGTGAGGGTGCCGACATGCAGGCTCAGCGCCACGTCCGGCGCGGCCTGGCTGAACAGCGCAATCGCCTGCGCGATCCGGGCTGCCGGATTGCTGGCGGTTTTGTCGAACACGGCCACCTGCAGCTCGCCGCCCATGCGCTGGTGGATTTCATCCACGCCTGCCCGGAAGGCGTCGGCTGCGGCAAACAACTGCGCGGTTTGCGCGTAAATCTGTGCACCCTCCGGCGTGAGTGCAAAGCCGGCACGGCCCCGGCTGCACAGCCGCAAACCCAGGCGGGTTTCCAAATCTTTGATGTGCCGGCTGACGGTGGATGCGCCGATGTTGAGCTCCAACTCGGCGGCGGCCATGCCGCCGCAATCGACCACCGTGCGGAACACCCGCAGCAAGCGCAGGTCCATGTCGCTGATTTGCCCCAGCGGCGCATGGCGCGGGTTGGGTTCCGGTGTCAGCGCATTTGTTTGCATAAACTCGCAAGTAAAGAGTGATAATTTGTGCTTTATAAGCGTAAACAGCCGCGAAAATCCGCTTCCTGTGTTTTCGAACCCACCCTAATTTTTGGAGGC
>CANFTU010000157.1 GCA_947450005.1 Comamonadaceae bacterium
CGCCTGGGCGCGCAATTGCGCGGCATGGAAGTTGGCGCTGAAGGCCGGGCGCTTGATGTAGCGCCCCACGCCGCGCTCGGCGCGCAAATCGCCCTGCACAAACACCAATTTGCCCTGGCTCACGGTGTGGCTGGGGATGCCGCGCACGGTGCGGCCTTCGAAGATATTGAAGTCGCCCTTGCTGAATTGGGTTGTGGCGGACAGTGTTTTGCTGCCCTCGGGGTCCCAGACCACCAAATCGGCATCCGCTCCTACCGACACGCTACCTTTTTGCGGGTAGATATTGAACAGCTTGGCCGTGTTGGCCGACGTGATGGCCACAAACTCGGAGGGTGTGAGGCGCCCCGTGTTGACACCGGCGTCCCAGATCACGGCCAAGCGCTCTTCGACACCACCGCAGCCGTTGGGAATCTTGGCAAAGTTGTCTTTGCCGGCCGCTTTTTGCGCCGCGCAGAAGGTGCAGTGGTCGGTGGCCGTGGTGTGCAAGCTGCCGGCTTGCAGGCCGCGCCACAAAAATTCTTGGTTGCCCTTGGGGCGGAAGGGCGGGCTCATGACATGGCCGGCTGCAAACGCGAAGTCCGGGTCGCGGTAGACGCTGTCGTCAATCACCAGATGTCCGGCCAGCACTTCGCCGTAGACGCGTTGTCCGCGCGCACGGGCGCGTGCGATGGCCTCGGCCGCTTCAATGCAGCTCACATGCACCACATAAATCGGCACATTCAGCACATCGGCGATCGCGATCGCGCGATTGGCGGCTTCGCCTTCGACCATGGGCGGGCGTGACAGCGGGTGGCCTTCGGGGCCGGTGATGCCCATATCCGCCACGGTTTGCTGTAGCAGATAAACCAGTTCACCGTTTTCGGCGTGCACCGTGGGCATGGCGCCGAGCTCCAGGCTGCGCTTGAAGCTGTTCACCAGGGTTTCGTCGTCGCACATGATGGCGTTTTTGTAAGCCATGAAGTGCTTGAAGCTGTTCACACCTTCTTCTTGGACCAGGGTTCCCATTTCCTGGCGGACTTGCTCGCTCCACCAGGTGATGGCGACGTGGAAGGTGTAGTCGCCCGCGGATTTCTCTGCCCAACCACGCCAGGTGTGGTACGCCTCCATCAGGCTTTGCTGGGGGTTGGGGATGACGAAGTCGATGATGGTGGTGTTGCCCCCCGCCATGCCGGCTGCGGTGCCGGTATAGAAGTCGTCCATCGTGGTCGTACCCATAAAGGGCAGCTGCATGTGCGTGTGGGGGTCGATGCCGCCGGGCATCACGTATTGGCCGCCCGCATCCACCACCGTTGCGCCTGCGGGTGCGCTGAGGTTTTCACCAACGGCCGTGATCTTGCCGTCCTGGGTGATGACATCGGCCCGGAAAGCGCGGTCCGCATTCACGACGGTGCCGCCACGGATGAACAGGGTGCTCATACAAAAATCCTTCTGAAACAGGTCGGGAGGTAGAAGCCAGCGAACATTGTGACCTACGCGGTCTCAGAGATACGCATGGGGTTATTCGGATGGCGCGTCCAGTCGCCGTGGGTCGCGCTGGCGGGTTTGCCGGTGCGCTGGTCGATTTCACCCGGCTTGAGCGACCGCAAGGTGATGCACTGTGGCACCGGACAGGCGACCACGCACAAGTTGCAGCCCACGCATTCGTCCTCCATCACTTCAAAGTGGCGCTTGCCGTCTTTGGTGGCGGTGATGGCCTGGTGCGAGGTGTCTTCGCAGGCAATATGGCAGCGGCCGCACTGGATGCAGCTGTCCTGGTCGATCACCGCTTTGGTGATGTGGTTCAGGTTCAAGAACTGCCATTGCGAGACGGTCGGCAGGGCGCGGCCCACAATGTCTGCGACAGCGCCAATGCCTTTTTCATCCATGTAATTGGATAAACCATCCGCCATATCCTGCACGATTTTGAAGCCGTAAACCATGGCGGCGGTGCAGACCTGCACGTTGCCTGCGCCCAGGGCCAGATAGTCCAGCGCGTCGCGCCAGGTGCCCACGCCGCCGATACCCGAAATGGGCAGGCCGGCGGTCTGGCTGTCGCGGGCGATTTCGGCCACCATGTTCAGGGCAATCGGCTTGACCGCCGGGCCGCAGTAGCCGCCGTGCGAACCCATGCCGCCGGTCGAGGGGCTCATCGTCAGGGTGTCCGGGTCCACGCCCATGATGGAGTTGATGGTGTTGATGAGGGATACCGCGTCGGCCCCGCCTTTTTTGGCGGCACGCGCCGGGTTGCGGATGTCGGTGATGTTGGGTGTGAGCTTGACGATCACGGGCAGGCGGCTGTACTGCTTGCACCAGGCGGTGACCATCTCGATGTATTCGGGCACCTGCCCCACGGCCGCACCCATGCCGCGCTCGCTCATGCCGTGGGGGCAACCAAAGTTCAGTTCGACCCCGTCGGCACCGGTGTCTTCCACGCGCGGCAGGATGGCCTTCCAAGCTTGTTCTTCGCAAGGAACCATCAGCGAGACCACCATGGCGCGGTCCGGCCAGAGCTTTTTAACTTCAGTTATTTCTTTTAAATTCAGCTCTAAGTCCCTATCAGTAATCAATTCAATATTGTTGAATCCGATCAGGCGGCGGTCCGGCGTGTGCAGCGCGCCGTAGCGCGGGCCGCTGACGTTGACGATGGGCGGGCCCGCTTCGCCCAGGGTTTTCCAAACCACGCCGCCCCAGCCTGCCTCAAAGGCGCGGTTGACGTTGTAGGCCTTGTCGGTTGGCGGCGCAGAGGCCAGCCAGAAGGGGTTGGGGCTGTGGATGCCGGCGAAAACGGAGTGCAAATTGGCCATGGTGGTGTTCCTTGTGGCTCAGGCGCACAGCGCCTGGTGAATCGATTGGGCTGCGACTTTGCCGTGTTCGACGGCTTCGACGGTGAGGTCGCGCCCGCCGTGGCAGCAGTCGCCACCGGCCCAGACCTTGGCGTGCGTGGTGCGCTGCTGCGCATCCGCCACGATGCGGCCCTGGCGCAGCTCCACCAGCGTGCCCAGCGCCTGTGCGTCCGGGCTTTGGCCGATGGCTTTGAGCACCATGTCCGCCTCCACGGTGAATTCCTCGGAACCCGCGACGAGCTTGTCGGCCTCCATGCGCGTGCCCGCAAAGCGCACGCCGCGCACCGCGCCGGCCTCGGCCAACACCTCCACGGGCGTTGCCCAGTGGCGGATATGGACACCGTTTTCCAGCGCCCAGGCCTGCTCATGCCCGGACGCACCCATGTCCGACGCACCGCGGCGGTAGACCATGGTGACGCTTTCGGCCCCGAGCTTTTTCGATTGCACAGCGGCGTCTACCGCCGTCATGCCGCCACCGATCACCACCACGTGGCGGCCCACAGGAACCTCGGCATAGTCGCGCGCTTGGCGCAGCTCGGCGATGAATTCCACGGCGTTACGCAGGCCGCTGGCCTGCGGCTCAGCGATGCCGATGCTGTTCACGCCCGCAAGGCCCATTCCCAGAAACACGGCGTCATAGTCCTTGAGTAGCTGGGTCAGCTCCATATCGCGGCCCAGGCGCTTGCCGTGGCGCACGCTGATGCCGCCAATCGACAGCAGCCAGGCGACTTCTTTCTGGGCGAAGTCGTCGGTGGTTTTGTAAGTGGCCAGGCCGTATTCGTTCAATCCCCCGGCTTTGGGCTGCGCGTCGAACAGCACCACATCATGGCCGCGCCGCGCCAGCCCGTGCGCGCAGGCCAAACCGGCCGGGCCTGCCCCCACCACGGCAATCTTTTTGCCGGTACTTGCGGCGCGGGTGAACAAGGGCGCACCGGGCTTTTGAAAGTAGCTGTCGGTGGCAAAACGCTGCAGCGCGCCGATTTCCACCGGCTTGTCTTCGGAGGTGTTGCGCACACAAGCCTGCTCGCACAGCACCTCGGTCGGGCAGACGCGTGCACACATGCCGCCCAGAGGGTTGGATTCCAAAATGGTGTGTGCTGCGCCGCGCACATTGCCATCGGCGATTCGCTGGATGAAGCTGGGCACGTCAATGCCGGTGGGGCAGGCGGTCTGGCAGGGGGCGTCGAAGCAGTAGTAGCAGCGGTCGGCCTCGTTTTTGGCCTGAAAGACCGTGAGTGGCGGGTGCGCGTCGCAAAAATTGCGCTCGTATTGCGCGGCAGATAAGCGGCCCGGCTGGATACCCGGTGTGGAAACATCGATGGTCATATGCGGTTTTCCGGTCAACTCAGATCGCACCATTACAGGGCGTCGAAGGCGTTTTACCAATTGGTAAAAACCCTAGCGAAGACTAGTGCAACATCCGTACCAACCGTGAACAAGAAACCTCCCTCCGCAGCGGCAAAAGTCCCCAAAGCCCGTGCCACCCGCGAGCAGCTGGAGCACGACATCCTGGACGCTGCCAAGAAACTATTTGCCCAGCGCGGCTACGGCGGCGTATCGCTGGACCACATAGCCAAGGCGGTAGGCGCATCCAAGCAGAATCTTTTGTATTACTTTCCCAGCAAAGAGGCTTTGTACCGGCGGGTCTTGCACGGTGTGCTCGATGTCTGGCTCCTGTACATGGATAACCTGAGCCAGCGCCAGGATGATCCGGAGCTGGCGCTGCGCGAATACATCGCGGGCAAGTTGCGCTTTTCGCGCGAGCGGCCGGATGATTCGCGGGTTTATGCCAATGAGGTTCTCTCCGGCGCGCCGTTATTTGCGGCCGAAATTGCCGAGCGCGTCGTTCCGTCGCTGCAGGCCGATGTGGCGATCTTCAACCGCTGGGCTGAGCAGGGCATGTGCCGCCCGGTCGATGGCCAGCATTTGATGATTTTGCTGTGGGCCTCAACCCAAGTCTATGCCGATTGGGCCAGCCAGATCAGTCTGGTGCTGGGCAAGCCGGCGCTGGAGGCGCAAGACTTTGCGAACGCGGAATCCTTGATTGTCGATATGGTGCTGCGCACCGTCCTGGTTCCAGCCGCGCGCTGACGCACTGTTTTGGGTAGCGCCGTGGCGCTTTAGTCCACGCCCAAAATCCGGTGCAGCCGTTTGCTGGTGGTCGTGTATTCCAACGCAGCCGGGCGTTCGGGTGCGATCAGGGCCATGGCGCCGAAAGCGGCCAGCGTGGCTTCATGAAAGCCGCTGAGGATCAGCTTTTTTTTGCCCGGGTAGGTATTGATGTCGCCAACCGCAAAGATGCCGGGCTCGGTGGTCTGGAAGTTTTCGGTATTCACCGGGATTTGCTTGCGCTCCAGGGCCAAGCCCCAGTGCGCCAGGGGCCC
>CANFTU010000158.1 GCA_947450005.1 Comamonadaceae bacterium
ACAGAAGGCAGACTGACATTACCCAATTCTTCATAAGTCGCAATATCACCAATTCGCAAAGGTCACAATTTCAAAATCTTCTACCGCCCGGCATTCCTGCAAACCCACCGGTGCCCGGACAATGTCACTGAGCATCCGCTGCCGCACCGTACCTTCATTCGCTGAAGCGCGGTGCCTGCTGGCCTCGTCGTGCCACAAATGGAACACCTCTGTCGCAAAAAATCCGTTTTTCCTGCGGACACCCGCATGGAACATCCGCAAAACCAAATCGGCATCCTCGTGGCCCCAGCCCTGAAACGAGCAATCAAAGCCGTTAACCCGTTCAAAGTCCGCGCGCCACAACCCCATGTTGCAACTTCGGATGCCATGCCACCGAAACTTTGTTTCCAAACGCATACCCATGTCAGGGGCGCGCAATAGTGGTGCAATTTTACTAGAGAAGCCCTTTTGCCATTGCCCCAACCAATACAGCCACGGCCTTCCGACAATATCAACCGACCCAGCGAGTACCCGCTGCGTGAAATCTGGCGAAAGCAAACACCGGCTACCGTTCACCAAAAAGCCGCTCTGCATCAGACGCCGGTGTTGCGCAATGAAATCCACATCCGGCACGCAATCGCCATCCAACAGGATTAAGTAGGTGCCACGGCACTGGGACACCCCGAGGTTGCGCGCGCGCGCCACGGTAAACCCCACATCAGGGTGCCAGACGTGCGCCAGCGCGAAGCCGCACCCCTTTGCAACGTCCTGGATAAGCGCGCGGTGAGCGGACTGGGACCCGTCATCGGCAATCACCACCTCAAAGGATGTATCCGTCTGGCGCTTCAAAGCCTGTAAAACCACCGCTAAGGCGTCGCTGCGGTTGTAAGTGGTCAGGACCACGGAAATCAGAGGCTTAGCAGACATGTTGGAATAGACTCAACGGGAATTTCATCCTACCACCCATGTCACTCGTATCGGTTTACATCATCGCTTACAACGAAGCGGAGAAGGTCCGCGCCACTGTCGAGAGCGCCTTGTGGGCAGACGAGGTGATTGTGGTGGACTCGTGGAGCACCGATGGAACTGCGGAGATTGCCGCCAGCCTGGGCGCGCGCGTGGTACAAGTGGCGTTCACCGGATTTGGCGATTTGCGCAACCATGCGCTGGACGCCTGCACGCACCCCTGGATCTTCAGCCTTGATGCGGACGAGCGCTGCACACCGGAGGTGGCGGCAGAAATTCGAGCGATTACGCAGCAACCCGAGGACGTGAACGCGCCAGACGCCTATTGGGTACCCCGGCGCAATTTTTTCATGGGGCGCTGGATCCGCCATTCTGGCTGGTACCCTAACTTTCGCCAACCCCAGTTGTTTCGCCAAGGCGCACTGCGCTATGACGCGCAACCGGTGCACGAAGGGTGGATACTGAACACCAGCCGCCCGCTCGGGACGCTACACAACGCCATCTGGCAATTTCCCTTTAAAGATATGGGCGAGTTGCTACACAAGGCAAACCGATATTCCACGCTGGGTGCGCAAAAAATCACCCACAAGAAAATCAGCATGGGTGGCGCCCTCGCCCACGGTGTGTGGGCATTTATCAAGCACTATGTTTTCAAAGCCGGATTTTTGGATGGGTGGGCAGGGTTTGTGATTGCGCTGGGAAATTTTGAGGGGACTTTCTACCGGTACCTGAAGGCTTATGAGATCCAGCAGGGTGCAAATTGGGATGCGCCTGCTGGAAAACCACCCGTCACTGAATGACCCAGACCATTTTGCAAACTCCGGTTCTCAGCACGCTGCGCAGAACATCCGTTGGGATATTGGCAGTTTCAGTGTCTTTGCCCATGGGTTTTATAAGCGCAGCGAAGATCCTGCTGGTCTTGGCCGCAATCGGCGTATTTTGGGCATGCCATCCAAAACCCTTGGGCCTGTACTGCAAGCGTCCGCCGTTCAACACATGGATTTACGTCGGTTTGCTCGCTTTACTTGCCAGTAGTCTTTGGACGCAAGCACCGAATGCATTGCTTTGGAAATCCATCAATCACCACAGCACACTCTTACTCATTCCGTTGCTGTACTTCATGGTGACAACCAAAAAGGAAGCGCATTCGGCCCTGCATTTATATGCCCTGGGACAGCTGTTGGTTCTAGGCTCTTCATTGGCATTGTTCGCTGGAATATCCATCCCATGGCAAACCGCCGATGTTGGGAACTCTGGTAACCGATTCGCCACGTTCTCCAGCTATTTGGATCAATCCATCATGGCTAGCGTGTTCGCGGCGATTCTGTGGCATGGGCGGGGCTTTCTGGCGCCCGGTTGGCCGCGCTATGCGATCGGGTCTATATGTTGGGCTGCTCTGGGCTGTGTGTTTTTTTTGATGCCTGGGCGTACCGGCCAATTGGTTGGCTTAGCGTTGATTTCTTTAGCGGTAATGTGGATTCTGCCTGCCCGCGTGCGCCTCGCAGCTGTATGCGCTCCAGTGGTTTTCTTGGTGGCATTACTGGTCTTTTCAAAGCCGGTCCACGACCGATTCGAAGCATCTTGGGTGGAGGCCCGGGCGTATTCCCAAGGAGACGCCAGCCCTACTTCCGTCGGGTTTCGCTTGGAAGCTTGGCGTTCGGCACTGGTGAGCATTCGGGAGCACCCAGTTGCAGGAACGGGTGCTGGGAGTTGGGGCAGGCAATACGATGCGATTCAAGGTGCCGCTGGGCGCCCCAATGAACATCCGACAGATGGCAACCCCCACCAAGAATTTTTGCTATGGGGCGTTGAACTCGGATTGGGCGGCATCATGATGCTGCTGGGAATATTCGGCTCCATATTCCGAGTCAGCCTGCGCATGGAAGTTGCGCCAAGACGCGCTACCCAATCCACCCTGCTGGCCATCGTCATTGCGTGTCTGTTCAACTGCGCCCTGTATGACGCTCTGATAGGTGATTATCTTTGCGTGACCCTGGCGCTGTGCTTGGCCGCGGGCTTGAAGCCGGATGCGGAGGACATCTCAGATAACGGCCGTGTGGCCCACATCCCAGCACGCGATTAACCCTGGGAACCTCTACGGTCCTCGTAATTTGTGAAGCATTTCAAGAGCAATTGCACCCATGTTGTCGAGCGACTGACCAGCACACGTGGCAGCGTAAGCGCCCCATCCTGAACAGGGACTGGGACCCGTCCCCGTTGCGTGGTCGTACCACTGACGTAAGCTGCATCGGCCGCGCAGTTCAGGCTATCCGTGTTGAACCGTCCATAGGGGTAGCAAAAATGTTGCACGCCACCAGGTTGACGCAGGAATGTCTCCAGAAAGCGACGCGAACCGGCAATCTCCGACTCTAAACTCTCGCGATCGCAAACTGTCAAATCAACATGGTGGCTGGTGTGAGAGCCGATCTCCTGACCCGCGTCGATCCAAGCCTGTAATTGCGCTTCATCCATCAAAGAAACCTGCACGATTCCCTTGTCGATATCCCAGATATTGGATTGACCAACGCGCGCTGCCACCGCATAACACGTGGCACTGAATCGGAGCCGGCGTAACACTGGAAGCGCATTGTGAAAGTTGTTCTCGTACCCGTCATCGAACGTAATCCCAAATACTTTACCTGTCCTCTCTCCTCGCAAATAGGGCATCAACTCGCCCATAGAAAGTCCTTGATAGCCCAAAAAATGCATCAACCACATGTGACGTGAAAAGGTACGAGGACTGACAACCAGTCCGCGCAGCGGCGTACCCCTAGGGGGCGCCAGATCAATCTGGTGGTACATCAGGATCGGAATTCGGGCCTGGCTCATGCTGAGATTCCTTGTAATTCAGCGTACAAACACTCATGTAGATGCGCCACGCGGCCCCAGGTGCGTTGAGTCGCAAACTCCAACCCGTTATTGCCGAGTCGCCGCGCCAATTCCGGAGTCACTTGGAGACAAGTCACGGCCTCTGCCAAGGCCCGTGCATCCTGAGGATCCTGTAACAACAAAGCATTCACACCATGGGTCAATTCCGCGGAAATGCCACAGTAAGCGGATTGGCTAACAATCACCGGTAACGCATGCGACATCGCCTCTAGAACCACCATGGCGTAGGTATCTTCCAAAGTGGGATGAACCAAAATATCGGCAGCGACGTAAGCGACACCCACATCTTCCCGCATGCCCAAAAAATGCAGCTGAGGCTCTACGCCCATCTCCCGAGCCATGGCCTCCCAGGCTGCACGATGTCCAATATGTCCGACTACCGCGACAAAGGCAGAAGGTTCCGATAAGAGGGCCAGGGCCTGGATCACGCAGGCTAGGCCTTTTTTTCGCAGATCATTTCCTACCAGCAACAGACATCGGCCATGCTCCGGCAAACCCAATGCAGCGCGAGCTGCCATACGCTGCTGCATCGACGCAGGACCTGGAACTCCTGCGATACCTGGCGGAATCACGCGCATCGAGCGGTCAGTCCCCTGGTAAGTCTGGGCCACAATCGTGCGCAAGGTTTCAGAAACGGCCACGTAGGCACGGCCATCTTCTTGAAATCGAGACCTCTCGAGGCCAAGATGCGCCAGCAGCCTGGGACTACTCACAATTCCGAGCAACTTCCAGAGCAGCTTCAATCCCGACTTGCCGCGCAGCAAGGTGTAGCGCATCGGCAAAACATGCAGGGTCTGTACCTGACCATGCCACAAATTTTCGTGCGAATGAACCACGTCGTAGCCTTTCCGCGTGACATACCACGTCGCATAAGCAAACAACAATTGATTTATCCAGCGCGGACGTCGCAAGACCCATCGAACTGGGTGATACTGAACATTTGGGAGCACCGTGCCAATGGCTTGCGCGAAAACATGCACATCATGGCGTTCAGAGAGTTGTTCAGCCAATGCCACCGCATACCGTTCCGCACCTCCACCCTTGGTATCGAAGTTCTTAGTTAAAAATGCAACGCGGAGTCTTTGCAAGACAGCCTCACAACAACACAATGTCGTACTTTTCCTGCGCCACACCGGCCTCACTCTGCAGGGAAATCGGTTTGCCGATAAAGCTGCTCAGGCCTTCGAGATGCTGGCGCTCTTCGTCCAGGAACAGCTCAATCACCTTGGGTGAGGCAACGATGCGGAACTCCCGCGGATTGAACTGGCGCGCCTCGCGCAGGATTTCGCGAAA
>CANFTU010000159.1 GCA_947450005.1 Comamonadaceae bacterium
GACACGCTGGCCTTCAAAGCGGGTGACGCCTTGTACGCCACCTTTGCCTGCCGCAGCGTGGATACGCTGCTGGCTTTTGGTTCGCAGGGGCGGGTCTACTCGGTGCCGGTGGCCTCGCTGCCGGGCGGGCGCGGCGATGGCCAACCGATTACCAGCATGATCGAACTCGAAGCGGGCACCCAGATCCTGCATTACTTTGCCGGGGCGGCGTCGTTGAACCTCTTGCTCAGCAGCAGCGGCGGCTACGGCTTTCTGGCAACGGTGGGTAATCTGGTTTCGCGCCAGCGCGCGGGCAAGGCCTTTATCAGCTGCAATGCGGGTGAAACCGTGTGCGCGCCCTCGGTGTCCGAGGGTGCGAGCCATGTGGCGTGCGCGTCCACCGGCGGGCGCATTCTCACGTTTGAAATTGCCGAGCTGAAGTCCATGGCCACCGGCGGGCGCGGTTTGATGCTGCTGGCCTTGGAGGACAAAGATACGCTGGCCGGTGCCGCCGCTTACAGCCGCAGCGTGCGCATCGACGGCATCGGCCGTGGCGGCAAGGCGCGCAGCGAAACGCTGGAAATCCGCAGCCTCAACAACGCCCGGGCTGCCCGGGCCCGCAAAGGCAAGGCGGCGGATCTGGGCTTCAAGCCCCAATCCATCTGGCGCTTGGAATAAGCGTGTCGGCCCCGGTTCGCAGTATCGCCGTGGTCGGCGCGGGCGTGGCGGGCCTGGCGACGGCGCTGGCCTGCGCCCGAGCGGGCCACCGGATCCAGGTTTTTGAGCAGGTTGGCGCATTTGCGCCTGTCGGGGCCGGGATTCAACTGGGCCCCAACGCCACCCGCGTTCTGCACGATTTGGGCTTGGCATCCGCTTTGCGCGCGGTGGCGGCTTTTCCCGCCGAGTTGCGGGTTCGCAGCGGTATCGACGCGCGCCTGTTGGGCGTGCTCCCCCTGGGTGAGCAGGCTCAAGCCCGCTATGGCGCGCCGTATGCGACGCTGGCGCGCGCGGACCTGCATCAGATGCTGTTGACCGGCTTGGAGGCGCAGACGCAGGCCAGCTTGTATGTGGGGTGCCACATCGATGCAGCCCAGCAGGACAGCGGTGCCGTGCAGTTCCGAACGGCGGACGGCATGGTGCGCCGGGTCGAGTGCATGGCCGCAGCCGACGGCCTGTGGAGCAAATTGCGCGGCCAGGTGCTGTATGACACGCCGCCCGACGCCACGGGCCACATCGCCTACCGCGCGCTGCTACCGCAGGCGGACTTGCCCGAGGACCTGCGCAGCGCGGTGGTCACAGCCTGGTTGGGGCCGAACTTCCATGCGGTGACGTATCCGGTGCGTGGTGGTGCCTGGCTGAATGCGGTGGTGGTGGTGCACGGGGTCAGCGGTGGGGAGCCGGACAACTGGAGCGAGCCCGCAAGCCCCGATGCGGTTGCGGCGGGCATGGAGGGTGCGGCACCGGTGTTGCGTGCGTTGGTGCAGGCGATGGGCGGCTGGCAGTCCTGGACGCTTTTTGACCGTCCCCCTTTGCGTAGCGCGGCGCGGATGGGTGCCGCACGGATTGCGCTGGTGGGCGACGCGGCGCACCCCATGCGCCCTTACCTGGCGCAAGGCGCGGGCATGGCGTTGGAAGACAGTTGGTGCTTGGCGCGTGAACTCTCCCGCCCGGGCCTCAGCGTTGAACAAGCGGTACAGGCTTATACGAATGCGCGTTGGAAAAGAAATGCCCGCGTGCAAAAGCATGCGGCGCGCAATGGCGTGTGGTTTCACAGCAGTGGCGTGCGTGCCAGCGTTCGCGACCTGGGTATGCGCGTCCTGGGCGCGCGGGTGCTGGACATGCCCTGGTTGTACGGCTACCGAGCGTAAGGGTGCAGGTCCGCGCGCCCCTCTTGGGCGTGCGCCGGGCGAAGGTTTAGGATAGAGGCCTTTCAAGACGCCGGTCTTGGCAACGCAATCCGACTCCAACCATGCCACGCAACAACGCCCCTTTTGAAATCCATGTCCACGGGCAGATTGCGCTCTTGCCGGATGTGCGCGCCAAGCAGGTGGAGGATGCCGTCAAGCCTTTGTGGAAATATGCCGGTGCGCGCACTTTTGCCGCCGGCGCCGGCAGCGTCTACGAAGACGAACCCGGTATGGTGTTTGAAACCCGGGACCAGGTTTTGCAGCTGTGCTGGACGGTGCCCGGCGACGACGATTTCCGTCAGGTGCTCGACGAGTTTTGCATGAACCTCAACGAAATCGCGCAGGCCGGTGCGGCCATTGAAGTCACTTTTTACGATGCCGAGTTTGATGCCGATGAGGACAGCGAAGGCGAGTCACGCGACGATTTCGTGATGCTTTTTGTCGGTCCCAATCCGCAAGCGATCATGCAGGTGCAGCGCGATCTGTTGGTCAACGACGTGGTGCAGCTCATGGAGCGGCACTTTGACGGGGCCGAGCTGGGCGATGTGGTGGCCGAAGTCGACAAACTCTTTGCCAAGCGATTTGACGCGCTCGTCAGCTCGCTCGATCTGGGTAAGCCCCCGCGCGGCGGCAGCTTTGGCTCGGGCCACGGCGGAGGTGGGCGCAAGCCGCGCCACTTGCACTAGTGGCGCCGCCGCGCAAGCCGTTTAGGCCGGCGCGTATTTCCCTAGTTCGGCCTTGGCAACCGCATTGCGGTGCACTTCATCAGGCCCGTCGGCGAAACGCAGGGTGCGGGCGCTGGCGTAGCTGTAGGCCAGCGGAAAGTCATCGCACATCCCGCCGCCGCCGTGCACCTGCATCGCCCAATCGATGATGTCGCAGGCCATTTTGGGCGCCACCACCTTGATCATGGCGATTTCATTGCGTGCGGATTTGTTACCTGCGGTATCCATCATCCAGGCGGCTTTGAGCGTGAGCAGGCGGGCCATGTCAATTTTGCAGCGCGCCTCGGCAATCCGCTCCTGCGTGACACCCTGCGCGGACACCAGTTTGCCAAACGCGGTGCGACTTGATGCCCTGCGGCACATCAATTCCAAAGCGCGCTCCGCCAGCCCGATCAGCCGCATGCAGTGGTGGATGCGTCCCGGGCCCAGGCGCGCCTGGGCTATTTCAAACCCGCGCCCCTCGCCCAGCAAGATGTTGGATACCGGCACCCGCACGTTCTCGAACAGGATTTCCATGTGCCCGTGGGGCGCATCGTCATAGCCCATCACATGCAGCGGGCGCAACACCGTGATGCCCGGCGTATGGGCCGGCACCAGCACCATGCTTTGCTGGGAATGGCGGGCCGCACCCGGATCGGTTTTTCCCATCAGGATGTAGATTGCGCAGCGCGGGTCACCGGCGCCGGAGATCCACCACTTGCGCCCGTTGATCACATAGTGGTCGCCGTCACGCTCGATGCGGGTGGCGATGTTGGTGGCATCGCTGGAGGCCACGTCGGGTTCGGTCATGGCGAACGCAGAGCGGATTTGGCCGTCCAGCAGCGGCTTGAGCCAGCGGCGTTTCGCGTCCTCAGAACCAAAGCGGGCGATGGTTTCCATGTTGCCGGTATCGGGTGCGGAACAGTTGAACACTTCGCTGGCCCACAACACGCGCCCCATGATTTCAGCCAGCGGTGCGTATTCCTGGTTGGTCAGGCCCGCGCCCGAGAAGCCCGCAGCCTGCGCGCTGTCCACCGGCAAAAACAGGTTCCACAAACCGGCTTGCTGCGCCAAGGGCTTGAGCCGCTCAATGGTTTGCAGCGGCGTCCAGCGCTTGCCCGCAGCGGTGTTGGCCGCAATTTCCTGGGCGATGGCGGCTTCTGCCGGGTACACATGGCTGTCCATAAAGGCTTGCAGGCGTAGCTGCAGGGCTTTGGTTTTGTCGGAGTAGTCGAAGTCCATAGCGGGTCCTGAAAAGTGGCTGAATCAACCGTGCGTAGCCGGCTTGCAAGCTTATACCTGCGGCACGCCGGGCCTCAGGCCTGTTGCGCGAATTGCCAGCCCAACCGCGCCAGGGGCCGGGCGCCGGCGGCGGCCCGCAGTGCCTGGGCGCTGGCAGCCGTGCCGTCTTCGACGCGTTTGGCGATGCCTTGCAAAATGGCCGCCATGCGGAACAGGTTGTAGGCCATATAGAAGTTCCAGTCGGTTTGCAAATCTGCCAGGCTCACCAGTCCGGTGCGTTCGCAGTAGCGTGCGAGATAGGAGGTTTGATCCGGGATGCCCAGAGCGGCCAGATCCAGGCCATGGATGCCCCGGAAGTCGCCGGGCGCAATATTCCAAGCCATGGCGTGGTAGCTGAAGTCGGCAAAGGGGTGACCCAGGGTGGAGAGTTCCCAATCCAGCACTGCAACCACGCGCGCTTGGGTCGGATGAAAAACCAGGTTGTCCAGCCGGAAATCGCCGTGCACGATGCGGGTCATGCCCTCGGCGCGCGCCATCGCCGGAATGTGGGCCGGCAACCACGCCATCAGGCTGTCCATCTCCGCCATGGGCTGGGTCACCGACGCCGTGAATTGTTTGCTCCAGCGGCCGATCTGCCGCTCAAAATAATTGCCGGGCCGGCCAAAGTCAGCCAGCCCGCGCTCGGCATATGCAACGCGGTGCAGGCTGCTGATGACGCGGTTCATTTCGTCGTAAATGGCCGCGCGCTCCTGCGCTGACAAGCCAGGCAGCGACTGGTCCCAAAAGACCCGGCCTTCCATGAATTCCATGACATAAAAGGCGCGTCCGATGACCGATTCATCTTCGCAAAGAGCCACCATGCGGGGGACCGGAACCTCTGTTCCATACAAACCTTGCATGACCTTGAATTCGCGCTCAATCGCGTGGGCCGAGGGCAGCAGCAGCGCCTTGGCGGCTGGCTTGGTGCGCAGCACGTAGGTCGCGCCGGGTGTTGAGAGTTTGTAGGTCGGATTGGACTGCCCGCCTTTAAATGACTCCAGCGCCAGCGGCCCCGCAAACCCTTTGACGTTGCGCGTCAGCCAGTCACCAAGCGCCTCGGCGTCAACAGCGTGTTGCGCCGATACGGGCCGGGTGCCGGTGAAGTCTTCGGGGTTGCTCATCACCGGCGATTGTCACTTCACATCAGCATGGTGTTGCGGATCAGGCCGACGGCCAGCCCTTCGATTTCAAAGGGGTCACCCGGCTCCACCACGATGATGTTGTAGTCCGGGTTTTCCGGGTGCAGTTCAATC
>CANFTU010000160.1 GCA_947450005.1 Comamonadaceae bacterium
AATGGTCGTAAGGCCTTTTTTTAGGAGAGTTCGCATGTCAAATCATGGAAAGTCCATTTCCGGTCTGACGGACGAAGAAGCGCAGGAATTCCATACCTACTACATGCAAGGTCTGGTGGGCTTCACGGCGGTTGCTGTGGTAGCCCATGCCCTTGTGTGGGCATGGCGTCCCTGGTTCTGAAACGGTTCTATTCATCGTAGAAGGGATACAGCAATGGCCAATACCCATCAACCATCCAACGGGTTACTGAAAGCGGATGCGAGCAGCGCCTTCTGGGGCATGTTCTCACTGGCATTCGTGATTTTGCTTGTGTTCGCCTTGGCATCTTCTGTGCTGGGCGTTCAGTGGCGGTCCATCCTGCCGGGGGCAGAGAACGCCAAGGGCGTGGTTGGCGGTGTGAAAGCTGCGGTTTACACCTTCATGTCTTACATTTTTTAGGAGAGACGCTATGTGGAGAATTTGGCGTTTGTACGACCCGCTTCGCGCGATGGTTGCACAAGGTATTTTCTTGTTCGCACTGGCAGCAATGATTCACCTCATTTTGCTCAGCACCAACAAGTTCAACTGGCTCGACGGTGCCAAAAAGGCCCCGACGACCGCTGCGCAAAACGCACCGCTGCCTGCAGCAGTGCCTGCGGCAAAAAGCTAAAGCCAGCTGGTATGGGGGTGAGCCGCTTCGCACCAGCTGGGCTGCTCACCACCCATCCGCATTGACAACAGCAGGAAAAAACGTTCCATCAAAGAGGCTTCACTATGGCCATGCTCAGTTTTGAAAAAAAATACCGCGTCCGCGGCGGCACCCTGATCGGGGGTGACCTGTTTGATTTTTGGGTCGGTCCGTTTTACGTCGGCTTTTTTGGTGTAACCACCGTCTTTTTTTCCATCGTCGGAACCGCCATGATTTTGTGGGGCGCCTCACAGGGGCCGACGTGGAGCCTCTGGCAAATCAATATTGCCCCGCCTGATCTGTCCTACGGCTTGCGCGTCGCGCCGCTGATGGAGGGTGGCTTGTGGCAAATCATCACAGTCTGTGCGCTCGGCGCTTTCGGGTCCTGGGCCATGCGCGAGGTCGAGATCTGCCGCAAGCTGGGTATGGGCTACCACGTTCCCGCAGCTTTCAGCGTGGCCATCTTGGCCTACTTCACACTCGAAGTCATACGCCCCGTGCTGATGGGCGGCTGGGGTCACGCGTTCCCCTACGGCATCTTCAGTCACCTGGACTGGGTGTCCAACGTGGGTTATCAATATTTGCACTTCCACTACAACCCGGCGCACATGCTGGCGGTGAGCTTCTTCTTCGGAACAACCTTTGCCTTGTCGCTGCATGGCGGCCTGATTCTGTCGTCCACCAATCCGGCGCCCGGCCACACCGTGCGCACGCCGGAGCATGAGGACACCTTCTTCCGCGACACGATTGGCTACTCCATCGGCACGCTGGGTATCCACCGCATGGGCCTGTTCCTCGCGCTCGCTGCAGTCCTGTTCAGTGCGCTGTGCATCGTCATCAGCGGACCGTTCTGGAGCCGTGGTTGGCCGGAGTGGTGGAACTGGTGGCTCAACATGCCGATCTGGAGCTAAGGAAGGGGACACGACATGGCGCAATACCAAAATCTTTTCACCACGGTGCAAGCCGTTGGCCCCACGCACCACGGTGTCGAACTGGGCCATGGCAACAGCCCGCGCACCGGCGAGCCGCTCATCGTTTACTGGGCCGGTCTGCTCGGCAACGCGCAGATCGGGCCGATCTACCTCGGCGGTCTGGGCGTGGCTTCGCTCATCCTGGGCACCTTGGCGTTCAACATCATCGGCTTCAATATGCTGGCGTCGGTGAATTGGGATCCCATCCAGTTTGTGCGCCAGTTGTTCTGGCTGGCATTGGAGCCACCGGCACCGGCTTACGGCCTGAGCATCCCCCCCATGAACCAGGGCGGCTGGTGGCTGCTCACCGGTGCTTTCCTGACGGCGTCGATGTTTTTGTGGTGGGTGCGCACCTACCGGCGGGCCCGTGAGCTGGGCATGGGAACCCACATTCCCTGGGCCTTTGCAGCGGCGATCTGGCTGTACCTGGTCTTGGGCTTTTTCCGCCCTATTCTCATGGGCTCCTGGTCGGAGGCCGTGCCATTCGGCATCTTCCCGCACCTGGATTGGACGGCTGCTTTCTCGCTGCGCTACGGTAACCTGTTCTACAACCCCTTCCATGCGCTGTCGATCGTGTTCCTGTACGGCTCGGTGCTGCTGTTTGCCATGCACGGTGCAACCATTCTGGCGGTGAGCCGCTTTGGCGGTGAGCGCGAGATCGAGCAAATTGCCGACCGTGGCACAGCCTCTGAGCGGGCCGCTTTGTTCTGGCGCTGGACCATGGGCTTCAACGCCACCATGGAATCCATTCACCGCTGGGCCTGGTGGTTCGCTGTCCTGTGCCCGCTGGCGGGCGGCATCGGCATTCTGTTGACCGGCACGGTGGTCGACAACTGGTACCTCTGGGCAGTCAAACACGGTGTGGCGCCAAGCTACCCGGCTGTCTTCCCGGCGGTGGTGGACCCCGCAACCCTGAGCGCTGTCAAACCATGAACTACTCCAACTTTTTCCTTCGCGTCGCGCTCGTTGGCGCAGCCCTGGTCTTGACCGCATGCGAGCGCCCATCGCCCACCAGCGTGCAACACGGTTTCCGTGGCACCGGCATGGTCCAGGTCTACAACGACCGGATTCTGGACGCGCGCACCATGGCCAATGAGATTCCGGTGTCGCTGCCAGCGGCTTCCACCGATGGTCCCACCGCCGGCAAGACTTACCAGAATGTGCAGGTGCTGGGTAACCTGAGCGTGGCCCAGTTCAACCGCCTGATGGTCTCCATCACCAGTTGGGTCGCACCCGAACAAGGCTGTACCTATTGCCACAACCCGGCCAATTTTGCGGCCGATGAAAAGTACACCAAGGTCGTGGCGCGGCGCATGGTGCAGATGACCCAGCACGTCAATGCCGACTGGAAGCCCCACGTCGCAGAGACCGGTGTCACCTGCTACACCTGCCACCGCGGTCAACCGGTACCGGCGAAGATCTGGTTCAAGGAGGAGCCGCAAGACCTGCACGCTGACTTCCTTGGCGATCGCGCCGGCCAAAACCTGGCAGCGGCCAGCGTTGGCTCCGCCTCGCTGCCCAGCGACCCGTTCACCCCGTACCTGCTGGGCAGTCTGGACATCCGTGTCAACGGTACCAAAGCGCTTCCGGGTACCAACCGCCACTCCATCAAGCAAGCGGAATGGACCTACAGCCTGATGACCCATATGTCGCAGAGCCTGGGCGTGAATTGCACCTATTGCCACAACACCCAGTCGTTTGCCAGCTGGACCAACAATCCGCCCCAGCGCGCAACGGCCTGGCATGGCATCCGCATGGCGCGTGATCTGAACGTGGACTACATGGAGCCCTTGACGGCGACTTTCCCTGGAGAGCGTTTGGGTGCGACGGGTGACGTGGCCAAGGTCAATTGCGCCACCTGCCACCAGGGTGCCTACAAGCCGCTCAATGGCCAGTCCATGCTCAAGGATTTCCCGGAGCTGGCCAAGCCCGCCGAACCGGCCCCCGCCAAGCTCGTCGAAGACCAGCCCAGCGCCAAAAAGAAAGGCTGAGATTGCTCAGCCCGGAGTAAGCCTGTGCCTACTCCACAGCCCTCGTCCCTTCCGGCCGGCGCAACCGTTCTGGTTGCGCTGGTCGATCTCCTGAAAGAGCACCGCCTTTGGGGCTGGTTGCGCATCGCGCAGGGCGGCGGCAGCCTGGGCGCGGTACCGGGCTTGCGCTTTGCCAAAGTCATGGGCAGCGGCCACGCGGGTGGCTTCGGCTTGCGCCCCAGCGCCAGCCACCAGGGCTTGGTTTGTGTCTTCGACACATTGGCCGATGCACAGGCTTTTTGTGACGGGCCGGTGTTTGCGCAGTACCGCAGTCGGGCGCGTGAGTTGTGTTTCGGTTTGTTCGGTATCCAATCCAGTCGCGGTGCATGGGACGGCGTGAGCTGGACCCCCCAAGCCGGTCCGCCTGACAGCGCGCAGGCCCAAGGTGGTCTGGTCGCGGCCATCACCCGCGCCAGCATCCTGCCCACCAAGGCGCCGGCCTTCTGGCGCATGGCTCCGGCTGCGCAGGCCCAGTTGCCCCAAGCCGAAGGTTGTCTGGTGGCCATGGGATTGGGCGAGGCGCCGCTGTTGCGGCAATGCACCTTCAGCATCTGGCGCAATACCGGCGCGATGGACGCGTACGCGCGCAGCGGTGCGCACAGCAAGGCGATTGCCGCAACCTACCGCAACGGTTTTTTCTCCGAGTCCATGTTTGTCCGCATGCGGGTGCTGTTCTTTGAGGGCATCTGGGAGGGCAAGGCCCTGGACTTTGGCTTGGACAGCCAGGCCCACCTGGTGGCGGCGTAAATGGCGACGCAGCGCGTGGTGGTGGTCGGAGCGGGTATCGCCGGTCTGGTCAGCGCCTTGCGTCTGGCGCACGCCGGTATGGACGTCCATGTCGTAGAGGCTGCGCCGCAGGCGGGCGGCAAAATCCGCCAACTCAGCACGGGGGGCGCGCACATCGACAGCGGCCCGACCGTTTTCACCATGCGCTGGATCTTCGACCAGATCTACCACGCGGTTGGAACCCGGCTGGAGGCCCAATTGCACATCGACCCCTTGCCGGTCATCGCCCGCCACGCCTGGAGCGATGGTTCCGTCTTGGATTTGTTCGCCGAGCAGGAGCGTTCGGTCGCTGCAGTGCACGCATTGGCAGGCCCTGCCGAGGCCGATCGCTTCGTCCAGTTTTGTGCCACTGCACGCCGGGTCTACGACGAGCTCGAAGGCCCTTTCATCCGCTCGCCTTCGCCCAACGCCGCGCAAATGGTGGGCCGCCTGGGCGCGCGCGGCCTGGGTGTGCTGATGGGCCTGGGCCCCACGCGCAGTCTGTGGGACAGCCTGGGGCGGCATTTCCGCGACCCGCGCATGCGCCAGTTGTTCGCCCGCTACGCCACCTACTGCGGCTCCTCGCCCTGG
>CANFTU010000161.1 GCA_947450005.1 Comamonadaceae bacterium
TCCTGGTTGCCCGACAACATGGAAGGGCTGCGTTTGCTGGACGCCGGTTGCGGCACGGGCGCGCTAGCGGCTGAGGCGATGCGGCGCGGCGCGCAAGTCGTGGCCATCGACCTGTCGCCCACGCTGGTGGACCTGGCGCGCCAGCGCCACATCAAGGAACTGCACCAAGACCCCACCCTGGGCGCGCGTGGCGGCCATATTGAATTCGGTGCCGGTGACATGCTCACCGACAGCCTGGGCAGCTTTGACCACGTGGTATGCATGGACTCGCTGATCCATTACGACACGCCGGACATCGTCAAGGCGGTCAACCGCCTGAGCAAACGCACCCGCGGCAGCATCATCTTCACCTTCGCGCCGCACACCCCCTGGCTGGGCTTGATGCACAGCGTGGGGCGTATGTTCCCGCGCAGTGATCGCTCGCCATCCTTACAACCGGTCCTCACATGGGATTTGAAATGCGGCTTTCGCCGCACCATCGCCACCACCGGCTGGCAAGCGGGGCGTTCGCAGCGCATCAGCAGCGGCTTTTACACCTCCCACGCCTGGGAGTGGACCCGCACATGACCCTCTTGCGCGCCCTCTCCGCTGTGCTGGTTCGGCGCGCGCAAAGCGTGCTGCGCCCGCCCAAGTGGGTGATGGCGTACGGCATGCGTTTCATGCCGTTTGCCGAAGCCGCCTCGCCCGAGCTGCCCATGGGGCGGCTGCTGCGCTTGTCGCTCTTCCAGGCGGTGATCGGCATGGTCACCACGCTGCTGGTGGGCACACTCAACCGCGTGATGATTCTGGAGCTGGGAATCCCGGCCTGGTGGGTGGCGTTCGCGGTGGGCGCACCGCTGATCCTGGCACCGCTGCGCACGGTGGTGGGTTACCGCAGCGACACGCACCCGTCGGTGTTGGGCCTCAAGCGCCTGCCCTATTTGTGGACTGGAACCCTGCTGCTGTTCGGCGGCCTGGCCATCATGCCGTTTGCCCTGCTGCTGCTCTCAGACCCGACGCCCAGCACGCTGTGGATCGGACGCCTGGGCATGACGCTGACCTTCATGCTGGTCGGCCTGGGCCTGCAGGTGACCCAGACCGCCGGGATGGCGCTGGCCACCGATCTGGCCACCGAAGAAAAGCGCCCCAGCGTTGTGGCCCTGCTGCACAGCATGCTGCTGCTGGGTATGGTGGCCAGCAGCCTGATTTATGGCTTCGTGCTCAAAGATTTTTCACCCAAAGTGCTGGTGCAAGTGATTCAGGGCAGCGCCGTGGTGGTGGTGGTATTCAACCTGGTTTCGCTGTGGAAGCAGGAGGCCCGCCAGGAGCGCCGCGCACCACGCGCCGAAGGTGGTTTCGCACGCAGCCTCAAGCGCCTGCTGGCCCAGCCACAGATGGTGCGCTTTCTATGGACCGTGGCCCTGGGCACCTGCGCACTGTCGATGCAGGACATCCTGATTGAACCCTTTGGCGGCCAGGTGCTGGGCATGAGCGTGGGCGCAACCAGCTCGCTCAACGCCTTGTCCGCCGGCGGGGCGTTTGTGGCCTTTGCGCTGGCGGCCCTGTGGCTGCGCCAGGGCATACACGCCTGCCGCCTGGCCGGTTGCGGCCTGTTGCTGGCACTGCCGGCATTTGCATTTTTAATTTTCTCGGCCCCGCTGCACTCAGTGGCCTTATTCCAGACGGGCGCATGCCTGCTGGGCTTTGGTACCGGCCTGTTTTCAGTAGGAACTTTGGTGACCGCCATGTCCTACCAAGACAAAGAATTTGTCGGCCTGGGCCTGGGCGCCTGGGGTGCGGTGCATGCCACCGCCGGTGGTGTGGCCGCGATTCTGGCGGCCCTTTTGCGCGATGCGGTCGGACAGTGGACGGCGCACGGCGCCATGGGAGACGTGATGGACACCGTGGCCACGGGCTACAGCTTTGTTTTTCACTGCGAGATGTATCTGGTCTTTGCCACCTTGGTGGCCTTAGGGCCTCTGGTGGGCCGGGTGCGGCGCAGCAGCGGTATGCAGCAAGGTCGTTTTGTTTCTGTCTGAAGGAGCGAGAGCATGGGAACTACTTTTACCGAGACGGGTGCCATCACCCAATATGTTGACGTAGCGCAATTGGTGCTCTACGTTTTCTGGGGCTTTTTTGCCGGCCTCATTTATTACCTCTTGCGCGAAAACCACCGCGAGGGTTACCCCATGGACGCCGGCCGCGACCCCGGCCCCACGCAGGAGGGATGGCCGCCGGTGCCCGAGCCCAAGCGCTTTGAAATGCACGATGGGCAGGTCTTTTTGTCGCCCGATGTGCACCGCCCCGATGGCGACTACAGCGCCGCGCCGGCGCATCGTTTCAATGGTGCGCCGCTGGAGCCGGTGGGTGACCCGCTGCTGGCCGGTGTCGGCCCCGGCGCCTGGGCGGCGCGCGCGGACGTGCCCGACATGACGCACCACGGCGAAGTCAAGATCGTGCCGCTGCGGGTGGCCTCTGACCACGGTATTGCCAGCCGCGACACCGACCCGCGCGGCCTGCCCGTGTTCGACGCCGCCGGCGACGAAGCCGGTACGGTGCTGGACATGTGGGTGGACCGTGCAGAAATGATGTTCCGCTACATCGAGCTGCAGCCACGCGGCGCCAGCCAGCCGGTGCTGCTGCCGATCAACTTCGGCGTGATCAAGGCCGATGGCGTACACGTGCACGCCCTGTACGCGCACCAGTTCGCCAACGTGCCCAAGACCCGCTCGCCCGAGAAGGTGACCTTTCTCGAGGAAGAAAAAATCATGGCGTATTACGGCGCAGGTCTGTTGTACGCGGATCCGGACCGCCAGGAACCTCTGGTATGAGCCGCCAGCACGAGCACGAATTCGAGGCCGCTCCGGGCCTGCCCGAGAAGCTGCCTGCCGGGGAACACATCCTCTGGCAGGGTGCGCCGGAATGGCGCAGCCTGGGTGTTTCGGCGTTCGGGCTGCGCACGGTCGCCATGTACCTCCTCGTGATGTGGCTGCTGCAATTCGCCCACCTGTGGGACCAGGGCAGCAACGCGATGGAGATGGCCAAATACCTGGGGATCAGCGGTGCCTGCGCAACGCTGGCCTGGGCCTTGCTGGGCGGATTCACCTACCTGGTGTCCAGCACCACGCTCTACACGCTGACCAACCGGCGCGTGGTGATGCGCATCGGCGTGGTGTTGGGGCTCACACTCAACCTGCCCTACCGTCAAATCACCGGTGCGTCGCTGAAGCCACTGGCGCGCGGAACCGGTGACCTGGCAGTTCAGATCAAACCGGACAGCCACATCGCCTACCTGCACCTGTGGCCCCATGCGCGCCCCTGGCATTTCAAAGCCCCGCAGCCCACCTTGCGCAGCATCGCCGGCGCAGAGGCTGTGAGCGACATCTTGCTGCAAGCCTGGCGTCTGGAAAACCCCAACGAGCGCATGCTGGCTGGTGAAGCCGCCAGCGCACCTGCAATAGCACCCAACCACGGCTTGATGGCCTGAACCCACGGAACACCCGCATGACCACCGTCTCTTCCAGCATGCCGATGCGATCCATCCCCACCCGGCTGCCGATCACCTGGGGACTTCTGGCGCTGGCGCTGGTGCTGGCCGTGGTGAGCTGGATGAGCCAGCACAGCGAACGCGAGGC
Organism: Comamonadaceae bacterium; assembly: GCA_947450005.1. Classification (GTDB taxonomy): domain Bacteria; phylum Pseudomonadota; class Gammaproteobacteria; order Burkholderiales; family Burkholderiaceae_C; genus Allorhodoferax. Next base: position 3,615 of record CANFTU010000161.1, read on the forward strand.
CGCGCCCGGCGATGTTCAGGTCAGCCGCAGCCTGCTGTTTCGCGATGTGCCGGGTGGCGACATCCTGATCACCGATGCCAAGACCGGCGAGGCGGTGGCACGTGTCCAGGGCGAGCAAGGGTTTATCCGCGGCATCCTGCGCGCGTTGAACCGCAGCCGCAAGCTGCGCGGTCTGGGGCCGGACGGCACCTTTGAGCTCACCCGCTACAGCGACGGACGACTGGTGATCAGCGACCGCAGCACCGGCGAACAACTGGATTTGGGCGCATTCGGCCCGACCAATATCGGATCGTTCGCGCCCTTTATCGGCAAATAAAGAACCGTTGACTACCCACGAAAGCCCTGCACCATGAGCACCACCGCAACCCCCGCCAAGCCCATCGCCAGCGCCAGCGACGCCAACCAGAAAGCTGTGGAAAGCTCCATGCTCAGCCCGCGCTTCTACACCACCGACTTTGCGGCGATGGACCGGCTCGACGTATCCAGCGTGCGCACCGAGTGGGACGCCATGATGCGGGAGTACGAGGGTGACAACAACCACGACCACTTCCAGCGCGATGAGAAGTTTGCTGACGAAGTAGCCGAGCTCATGCCCAAGCTGTCGCCCGAAATGCGGCAGGAGTTTCTGGACTTTTTGATCAGCTCGCTGACCTCGGAATTCTCGGGTTGTATTTTGTACAACGAGATCCGCAAGAACATCGAAAACCCCGATATCAAACAGCTGATGACCTATATGGCGCGCGACGAATCGCGCCATGCGGGCTTCATCAACCAATCGCTCAAGGACTTCGGCTTGGGCATCGACATGGGCGATCTCAAGCGCACCAAGGCATATACCTTCTTCAAGCCCAAGTACATCTATTACGCAACCTACCTGTCTGAAAAGATTGGCTACGCTCGCTACATCACCATCTTCCGCCAGCTGGAAAAACACCCGGAAAAGCGCTTTCACCCCATCTTCCGGTGGTTCGAGCTGTGGTGCAACGACGAATTCCGCCACGGCGAGTCGTTCGCGCTCATCATGCGCGCCAACCCGCACCTTTTGCGCGGCCTCAACAAGCTGTGGATCCGCTTTTTCATCCTCGCGGTCTACGCCACCATGTATGTGCGCGACCACACCCGCCCCATGCTGCACCATGCCATGGGTCTGGACTCGGATGAATACGACTACACCGTGTTCCGCATCACCACCGAGATTTCGCGCCAGGTATTCCCGATTGCGCTGGATACGGACCATCCCGATTTCCGCGCCGGCTTGGAGAAGTTGTTTGCCATCTCGCAGGCCAATGAACTGGCCAAGGCGCGTGGCGGTGTGATCGGCAAGCTCACGCAGGCGGTGTGCGCGGTGCGCGCGGCATTGACGTTTGGCCGCCTGTACCTGATGCCCGTTCAATCCAGCGAGTTGCCACA
>CANFTU010000162.1 GCA_947450005.1 Comamonadaceae bacterium
CGGTGCATGCCACGCTTGGAGGGTGACTTCTTGTTTTGCTGAACTGCCATGGTGGGCTCCTGAACGAAAACGCGGCCCATGGGGCTGCGGATAATGATGGGACGCGCGCGGCGCGGAAAGCCTCAGATTATAGCCGAGCCGTCTTTCTTACAGATTGGCTTGGGGAGGGCGAAGCCTGCACTTCAGTCTGCAGAGGGGGTCCGCTTCAGACCCGCCAAGGCCGCAAATGGATGGGTCTGCTCCTGCGCTGGCACATCGAAATCCGGATCCGCCACCGAAAAGCGGGGCGTCTCGGGGCAGGACGGGTGCATCGGAACCAACGGAATGGCCATCAACAGTTCGTCTTCCACCAAATCCCGCAAATTGAACTGGCGCTCAAAAACCAAGACATCTTCTTCCGATTCTTCGTCCTCCACGGCCGCCAGCGCCTCGTTGGCAACAAAACGGAAATCGCGCTCGAAGGCCAAGTCCAATTCTGCCGGGCGGAGGCAGCGCTGACACTCCAAGGTCAAGCGGCAACTTCCGCGCAGATGCAACCAAATTTGGGGGTGGCCGGTGGCATCAAAGCGCTCGCTGCCCTTGGCATCAAAGTGGGCAGCCGTGTCGGCCCGCTCGGCCACCGCTTGGGCCCGCAGTCGAGCCAAGTCTGCAAGCGGAACCGTTCCCTGCAAGGCCGCGCCGGAGCGGGCGAATGCCGCCAAAGGCAACGTGAGGGGATCGTAGGTGCTTGACATCAACCCAGTGTAAGAGAATCCGCGCATGACGCACGCACCCCCCCGCGCCCTGGTCCTGGGCTCCACATCGGCTTACCGCCGGGCGCTGCTCGAGCGTCTGCGCATACCGTTCACAGTGGCGGCACCCGACGTGGATGAACGCACGCTGCCAGGCGAAACGCCCGAGCAAACCGCAGTCAGGCTGGCACTGGCCAAAGCGCACGCGGTCGCACACAGCCGGCAAGACAGCGTGGTCATCGGCTCGGACCAGGTCGCGGACCTGCATGGCGAAGCCCTCGGAAAGCCAAGTAACTTTGAGCGCGCACGCAGCCAGTTGCAGCGCATGAGCGGCCAAACCGTGCTGTTCCATACCGCCGTGGCCGTCGTATGCCCCGCGCTGCAGTTTGTGGCGCAAGCGCTGGTTCCTGTGCAAGTGAAATTCCGCACGCTGACTGCGGCTGAAATCAGCCACTACCTGTTGGCGGAGACGCCCTACGATTGCGCGGGCAGCGCCAAAAGCGAAGGTTTGGGGATTGCGCTGCTAGAGCGCATCGATAACAGCGACCCCAGCGCCCTGGTGGGCCTGCCGCTGATTGAGACGGCGCGTATGTTGCGCGCCGCCGGGATTCCGATTTTGGGCCGTGTCTAATGGGAAACCCGGGCCCCACACGCGGGCGCTTATTCCTGGTGCCAGCGCCTCTGGATTTCGGTTGCGACATTCAGACCGACCTCCAGGACGCGCTACCGGATGCCACGCTGCGTGCTGCCGCAACGCTTTCACACTGGGTGTGTGAAAACGCCAAAACCGCGCGCGCCTACCTCAAACGCATCGACGCGTTACATCCGCTATGCGTGCCGATACAGGCGATGCACATCACCGAGCTGCCGCGTGAAGTCCACAAAAAAGGCGACCATGACGGCAGCTTTGACGCACGTCACCTGCTGGCGTCGGCGCTGCAGGGACATGACACGGGACTGCTCAGCGAGGCCGGCATGCCTGCCATTGCCGACCCGGGAAGCTCGGTGGTCCGCGCCGCACACGACCTGGAGTTAGCGGTGGTGCCGCTGGTGGGCCCCATGTCGCTGATGCTGGCACTTGCAGCCAGCGGCATGAATGGACAGGACTTTGCGTTTGTGGGCTACATACCCAGCGGCCCTGCCGAACGGGTAGCGCGCATCCGGGCGCTGGAGGCGCAGGCGCTGGGCCGCGGACAAACCCAGCTGCTGATTGAAACGCCCTACCGGAACCCCGCCTTGCTCGCCAGCCTGCTGCAAACCCTAGGCCCCGAGACGCGGCTGGCTACGGCCAGCGGCCTGGGCATGCCGGGTGAAACATGCCGCAGCGCCAGTGTGAAAACCTGGCGCGCCAAAGGGTGGACTTGCGACAAGAGCACGCCAACCGTGTTTGTCATCGGCCGCTAAGCCCGGGGATCAGCGCAAAGACGCGGGATTACGCAGGCTGGTGGCGATTGCCTGGCCCATGGAAGCACCAAAGCGCTTGACCAAGCGCTCAGCCACGTTGTCGCGGTGGGTGTAATCAATCAATTCTTCGGCCTTGACCACTTCACGCGCCACATAGTCCAGGTTGGCCAACTGGTCGGCCAAACCGAGCTGAACCGCCTGGTCGCCGGTCCAGAACAATCCGCTGAACATCTCTGGCGTTTCTTTCAAGCGCTTGCCCCGCCCGGCGCGCACCGCGCCGATGAATTGCTGGTGTATGGCGTCCAGCATGCCCTGCGCAAACTGCTTTTGTTTATCGGTCACCGGGCTGAAGGGGTCGAGAATGCCCTTGTTTTCACCGGCTGTCATGAGCCTGCGCTCCACACCCAGCTTTTCCATCAGCCCGGTGAAACCAAATCCGTCCATCAGCACGCCCACGCTGCCCACGATACTGGCCTTGTCCACAAATATCTGGTCCGCAGCCACCGCGATGTAATACGCCGCTGAGGCACAACTGTCTTCCACCACGGCGTATACGGGCTTTTTGTAAAGCGCCTTCAGGCGGTAAATTTCATCGTTGATGATCCCGGCCTGCACCGGGCTGCCGCCGGGCGAGTTGATCAGCAATACCACGGCTTGCGCACCCTCGTCCTCAAAGGCGCTGCGCATGGCCGCCACGACCGTGTCGGCGCTGGCCTCCGATTCGGATGAAATCTCGCCTTTGATTTCCACGACTGCCGTGTGCGGGCGGGTGACATCGGTGGGCGTCACGCCGTGGCGCAGGCCAAACCAGGTCAAGGTCACAAAGAACAACAACCAAGCTAGGCGCAACCCATTGCGCCAGCGGCGCGCCTGACGCTGTTCGGCGAGGGCCGCCATCGCGATTTTTTCCAGGGTGCTGCGCTCCCAATTCGGCTCAGCTGCAGCATGCGTAGCGCTGCGGGGCGCAGCGGGCTCCGCAGATTCAAGGGGTTCGGTCATGGGTCTGGGGAAGGAAGATGAGAGCGGAAGTATGACAGTGCCCGCCGGGCGCTCAACCGTTGCGGGTAATCCAATCGTGCAACTGCGGCACCGAATGGACGATGCACAAAGGCCCCAACGCGGCAAAGGCGTCCGGCGGATGTGCCCCATACGTCACCGCCGCACTGGGGCAGGCCGCGTTACGCGCCAGTTCCAGGTCGTGCGTGGTGTCGCCCACCATCAAGGTGCGCGCCGGCTCAACCGCCAGTTCGTCGAAGATCTCGTGGAGCATTTGCGGGTGGGGTTTGCCGCGCGTCTGATCGGCGGTGCGCGTCGTATCAAACATGCCTTGCAGGGCCACGTTTTTCAGGGCCTCATCCAGGCCGCGACGGCTTTTGCCCGTGGCCACGGCCAGCAAATACCCGCGCTCGCGCAGGTTGTGCAACATCTCCAACGCGCCCGGAAAAAGCGACAAGCTGTGCTGCTGCGCAAAGTAGTGATGGCGGTAGCGATCGGCCAGAAGCGCGTGTTTCTCGGCGGGCACGTCCGGCGCCGCGTGGGCCAGTGCCTGCATCAGGCCCAAGCCAATCACATGCGAGGCAGCCTCGGTACTGGGAACCGTGCCACCCACGTCGGCAACCGCCTGTTGGATGCAGCTGGCAATCAGGGCGGTCGAATCCGACAGGGTTCCGTCCCAATCAAAAGCAATCAGGTCGAAACGGCGGGAGGGGGCTGTCGTGGTCATGGCGTGGGACTGGTATCGGGAACATCCGCGCCGCTTCCAGGCAGCGCGTGGGGCAGTTGGGCGAAAAGAAACGCCATCAAATCGGCGGGCACACCCGCCTCCAAATGCAGGGGGGCGTTGCTCACCGGGTGGCGGCACTGCAAGCGCCATGCGTGCAAAAACATGCGCTTGAGGGGAACACCCTCCGCACCGCGCGCCAAGGCCTTGTTGTGCTCAAAGTCACCATATTTGTCGTCGCCCACAAGCGGCATACCCTCAGCCGCCAAATGCACCCGGATCTGGTGGGTACGACCCGTCTTGATCGTGATCTCCAACAGCGAGTAAGGCCGCACGCCGGGTGCGAGGTCACGCGACGCGGCGCGCACTTTGACCAAGGTCAGCGAGGGCATGGCGTCCGGATGGTCCGGGGCGACCACGCGCACCCTGCGCTCGCCCTCGCCTTCTACTTCGCCCGACCCACCCACCAAAAACTTTTGCAAGGGTTTGTCCAAGACCTTGCGGTTGAGCGGCCAGCGGGCCGCCACCATGCCCAGGTAGGTCTTGCCGGTGCTGCGCTCGCGGAACTGGTTTTGTAGATTTTTGAGTGCGCTGCGCTTTTTGGCCACCAGCAAAATCCCGCTGGTCTCGCGGTCCAGGCGGTGCACCAATTCCAGAAAGTCGGCCTGCGGACGGGCCATACGCAACTGCTCGATCACACCAAAGCTGATACCCGAGCCGCCATGAACGGCCACTCCGGCCGGCTTGTTGATGACCAACAATTGTTCATCTTCAAACAGCACCGGGAGGTTTTTGCCAGCGCTGGATTGGGCGTGCGTGGGCTGGGCCATGGTCTGCGCCTTGTCTGCGGCCTGCTGCGAGAGCCGCACCGGCGGCAAGCGCACCATGTCGCCGGACTGCACCCGGGTCGCGGCCTCGGCGCGCCCTTTATTGACCCGGACCTCGCCGCTGCGGATGATGCGGTACACATGGGTTTTGGGCACGCCTTTGAGCTGGCGCATCAAAAAATTGTCCAGACGCTGGCCCGCAGATTCAGCATCTACCGTGAGCATGTTCACCTGTGCGGGAGCGGAAAGTGGCGTGCCCCCTATAATGTGTTTCACTAGTGTCGTGCAGTAAGTGGTTGATTTGTCTGGAGTTTAGTCCACACCCCACCCAACGCCC
>CANFTU010000163.1 GCA_947450005.1 Comamonadaceae bacterium
GTGCCGGCCCAGCAGCTGGTTGCGCAGTTGCTGGCCGGCCATTTGCAGGCCGGCGGCTTGGCGCTGGTCACCAGCCACCAGCCGTTGGGCGTGCCTTGCCTGGACCTGAGGTTGGGCGCATGAACCCGCATCTGCGCGCCTGTCTGGCGCTGGCGCTGCGGGATGTGCGCAGCGCCGCGCGCCGCCCCGGCGATGTGGCCACGCCGCTGTTTTTCTTTGTGGTGGTATCGGCGCTGTTTCCGCTTGCGATCGGGCCGGAGCTGAATACCTTGCGCCTGATCGGCCCGGGCATCGTCTGGGTGGGTGCGCTGCTGAGCAGCATTCTGGCCATGCACCGCCTGTTTGCAGCGGACATCACGGACGGCAGCCTGGAGCAACTGGCCCTGTCACCTACGCCCTTGGGTCTGCTGGTGGCTGCCAAGGTGCTGGCCCATTGGTTGCTGACGGGCGCGCCGCTGGTGCTGGTGGCGCCCTTGATTGCGGTGCAGTTTGACCTCAGCCTGGATTCCACGCTGGTGCTGGTGCTGGCCTTGTTGCTGGGTACGCCGGTTTTGTCCCTGATCGGCGCAGTCGGCGCGGCCTTGACCCTGGGTTTGCGCGGCGCCGAGCTGTTGTTGTGTTTGCTGGTGTTACCTCTCTATATTCCGGTGTTGGTCTTTGGTGCGGGAGCGGTGCAGGCGCAGCTGGGCGGTTTGGGCGCGCAGGCGCATGTCTCGGTGCTGCTGGCGATGCTGAGCGTGGCCGTGTTTCTGTGTCCCTGGGCGGCGTCCGCTGCTTTGCGCATTGCCTTGGAGTAAGGTCGTTTTTATGTTCTGGTTGCAATATGCCGCGCCCCAACGCCTCTACGCGCTGGCCGGGCGCATCTATCCGCTGGCTTTCTTGCTGGCCGTCCTGCTCACGGTTGTGGGCTTGTACCTGGGCTTCTGGGTCGCCCCCGCCGACTTTCAGCAGGGGCAGGCGTACCGCATTATTTTTGTGCACGTCCCGGCCTCGTGGATGTCCATGGTCATCTACATCGCCATGGCGTTTTGGGCCTGGCTGGGTTTGAGCTTCAAGACCCGGGTCTCGGGCATGATGACCCAGGCGCTCGCGCCAACCGGCGCCTTGTTTTGCTTTCTTTCGCTGTGGACGGGTGCGCTGTGGGGCAAGCCCATGTGGGGCGCCTGGTGGGTGTGGGACGCGCGGCTGACATCCGAGCTGATCTTGCTGTTTTTGTACCTGGGCTATACCGCCCTGACCCGTGCGATCGATGATCCCCGCCGTTCCGACCGCGCCGGTGCGGTGGTGGCGTTGGTGGGGGTGGTCAACGTCCCGATCATTTATTTCTCGGTGAAATGGTGGAACACCCTGCACCAGGGTGCATCCGTATCGCTGACCAAATCGCCCAGCATGGCGGCGGTGATGTTGTGGGCCATGCTGGTTATGACCCTGGCTTTTTGGGCTTATGCCGTGGGGATGGCCTTCTACCGCGTGCGCCAGACGATACTGGAGCGCGAGCAGGACGCTGCGTGGGTGGGTGAATTGAAGGAAATTGCGCCATGAGCTGGAACAGCTGGGAAGAATTTTGGGATATGGGCGGCTACGCCTTTTTTGTCTGGGGAAGTTACGGCGTGGTTGTCGCCGGCGTGGCCCTGGAGCTGTGGCTGGCGGTGCGCCGGCGCAGTGCGGTGTTGATTGCGCTGCGCAGCGGCCGTGCCGATGCGCAGGCGGGAGACACCCTGTGAAGCCACGCCACCAGCGCCTGGCCCTGATCGGTGGCGGTTTGCTGTGCCTCGGTCTGGCCGCAGCCTTTGTGCTCAACGCCTTCAACAGCAACTTGGTCTTCTTTTTCAGCCCGACCCAGATCGAGGCGGGCGAAGCCCCCAAATCCACGGTTTTCCGGGTGGGTGGTCTGGTGAAGGACGGCTCGCTGCAGCGTTCGGGCGCCGATGTGCGCTTTGTGGTGACCGACACCACCCACGAGGTGGAAGTGGTGTACCAGGGCATGCTGCCCGATTTGTTCAAGGAAGGGCGGGGCGTGGTCGCTCAGGGCAAGCTCGATGCCCAAGGCCGCTTCAGCGCCAGTGAGGTGCTGGCCAAGCACGATGAAAACTACATGCCGCCCGAGGCCAAAGAGGCCCTCACGCAGGCCGCCATGCGCCGGGCTGCCGAGTCAGCGAAACCCTGAGGGCTTGCTGACTGCCGCAGGCTGCTCAGGCCTGTTCTTTGAGGTTGTCGTCGATGAAGGCGGCCATTTGCGACTTGCTCAGCGCGCCGACTTTGGTGGCGGCCAGCTTGCCGTCTTTGAACAGCATCAAGGTGGGAATGCCGCGGATGCCGAACTGGCCGGGTATTTCCCGGTTTTCGTCCACATTCATCTTGGTGATTTGCAACTTGCCGCTGTAGGCGGTGGCCATCTCGTCAAGAATCGGGGCAATCATCTTGCATGGACCGCACCATTCAGCCCAATAATCGACCAGCACGGGTTGCGTGGATTGCAGCACATCGGCCTCGAACGACGCATCGGAAATATGTTTGATCAAATTGCTGGACATCTGGGGTTCCTCAGTGGGATGGCAGGGGCTGATGGCCCGGTTATCTCTCGCGAAGATTGTGACAGAAAGCCGCTTGCGCCCAACCCCGTCACCGGTTGTATATGGCTATGACGGCCATGAATACAAGTGCGACCGACCCCGGCGTGCGCTGGCTTGATCTGGCGCACGACCATCCTGCCACGCGGCTGTGGACCGACCCGCTCAGCGGGGTGTTTGCCCGTATGGAGGCGGCCATGCAAGCCCGCCACGCCCACCCGGCGCGCACTCTGGTACTGCTGCCCTACGCACAGCTTTTGGGGCAGGCGCGCCAGTTGTGGGCCCGGCACCGGCCCGACGGCTTCAGCCCCCGCCTGGAGACCACGCGCACCTGGTGCGAAGCGCTGGCCACTTTTTCCCCCAGCGGCCATGATCTGCGTTCGGATGCGGGTCTGGACGGTCTGACCGCCCGGGCTTTGTTGCGCCAAGCCGGTCTGGCCGCGCAGGCCGAGCCGCTGGGTCCGGTGCTGCTGGAAACCGCCAACACACTGGCGCCCTGGGCTGCCGCCCAGCCTCCGCATGCGCGCCAAAGCTGGGCTGATGCCGCCCGCAGCGCCATGGCAGTCGGCATGGACGCGCAGCGTCTGGCCTGGGAGCTGCAGATCACCCAGGTGGCGCTGGCCTGGGTGGGCACCTGCGCCTATGCCAGCGATGTGTTGTACGCACCGCAGCGCTTGCAGGAATGGGATTGCGTGATCGCGGTGCAGGGCGCGAGCCCTGATCCGCTGGCCCGGGCCCTGGCTTTGCTGTGGGGCGAGCGCTGGGTGGATGTGCCGCTGGCCGGGGGTGCCGGTGAAGCACTGCCCCCGCGCAGCTGCAGCGTGCACGCCTGCGCGGATTTTCATGAGGAGGCCGAACGCAGCGCGGCCTGTGTGCTCGACCACATTGCCGCCGGGCGCACCCCCGTGGCGCTGGTGTCTGCAGACCGGGCCCTGACCCGCCGGGTGCGCGCGGTGCTGCAAAGCCGTGGCGTGCAGATGCGCGATGAAACCGGCTGGAAGCTGTCGACCAGCCGGGCCGGCGCGGCGGTCATGGCCCTGGTCAAGGCCTGCGCCTGGAATGCCAGCAGCGATGCCGTGCTGGCGTGGCTCAAACTGGCCCCCGTTTTTGCAGCCCCGCTGCCGGCGTTGGAGGCCTGCCTGCGCCGCGACCACACCCGCCATTGGCGTGACGCGGCGCGCGGCGAGAGCCTGCACCGGCGGGCTGACTTGCAGGCCTTGCTGCAGCAAATCAACCAGGTGCGTGCGCATCTGCCTGGTCACGCACGCTTCAGCCAGTGGCTGGCGGCCCTGCGCGACGCGCTGCAAGACAGCGGCATGTGGGACGGCTTGGTGGCGGACAGCGCCGGGGTGCTGGTTTTGCAGGCTTTGTGCCTGCGCGACACGCCGGGCCAGGCGCCCGCGCCGGACAGCCTGGACGACGCACCCTGGGCCCAAACACCCCTGAACCTGGCGGACTTCGGCGACTGGGTGCAGGCCAGTCTGGAGGGGCGTACGTTCACGCCGCCCCATCCCGCGCGTGAAGAGCTGGTCATCCTTCCCTTGAACCAGACGCTGGGCCGCCCCTTTGCCGCCGTGGTGCTGGTCGGCTGTGACGCCGATAACCTGCCGCTAGCCGCCGAGTTGCCCGGCATTCTCACGCCACGTCAACGTGTGGACATGGGTCTGCCCCAGCGCGAAGACCTGGAGCAGGCGACCCGTCTGGCCTGGGCGCAGATCGTGAGTCAGCCAGCGACGGCAATTTTTTGGCGCAAAAGCAGTGGCGCGGGCGAGCCGCAGTTGCCCAGTCCGTTGGTGCAATTGCTGCTGCTGGACGGTGGCGCGGGCATTGCGCCCGGCACCGACCACCGGACCCGCTTGACATATCCCGTGCAACTGGCTGTGCAGCCGCAGCCGGTTGCCCCGCAGCTGGCGCTGGCGCGCTTGAGCCAGAGCGCGTACGAAGATTTGCGCAATTGCCCTTACCGGTTTTTTGCCCTGCGCCAACTCGGTCTGCAAGCCCGCGATGAGCTGGAGGTAGACCTAGACAAGCGCGCCTTTGGCGTGTGGTTGCACGAGGTCCTGAGTCGCTTTCACCAAAGCCACGGTGGGGAGGAGCGCAGTGCGCAACTCGATGTCTTGGCCGACGCCGTGGCCCGGGAGCAGGGGCTTGGCGATGCCGAATTCCTGCCCTTCCGGGCGGGTTGGCCGCAGCTGCGCGATGCGTATTTAACGTGGTTGGAGGGCCATGAGGCTGGTGCCCATTTCGAGCAGGCTGAGGTCGAGCGTGAGCAGACTTCAGGGTCGCTGGTCTTGCACGGGCGCTTGGACCGGATTGACCGGCGGCCCAGTGGCGTGGCGCTGGTGCTGGACTACAAAAC
>CANFTU010000164.1 GCA_947450005.1 Comamonadaceae bacterium
TAACGCAGGGATTCCATGCTCTACCAGATTTACGAGACCCAGCGCGCCTTTATCGAGCCCTTCGCAGGCTTCGCCCAGGCGGCCTCCAAGGCCTATTCCAGTCCCGGCTCGGCCTGGAGCTCCAGCCCGGTCAGTCAGCGCATGGCCGCTGGTCTGGACCTGGTGTACCGCCTGAGCAAAGACTACGAAAAGCCCGAATTCGGTATCAACGCGGTCGATGTGGGCGGCTCCGAAGTGGCGATCCAGCAACGGGTTGAAATCGCCCGCCCCTTTTGCGATCTGATCCGCTTCAAACGCTTTTCGGACGACCCGGCCACGCTGGAGGCCATGAAATCGCAGCCCACCGTGCTCATCGTCGCACCCCTTTCGGGCCACTACGCGACTCTGCTGCGTGACACTGTGAAAACCATGTTGCAAGGCCACAAGGTCTACATCACCGACTGGAAAAACGCCCGCCTGGTACCGCTGAGCGAAGGCAGCTTTTCGCTGGACGATTACGTGAACTACGTGCAGGATTTCATCCGCCACCTGCAGGGCAAGTACGGTAACTGCCATGTGATGAGCGTTTGCCAGCCCACGGTACCGGTGCTCGGCGCCGTATCGTTGATGGCCAGCCGGGGCGAAAAGACGCCCTTGACCATGACCATGATGGGCGGCCCCATCGACGCGCGTAAATCGCCCACGGCAGTCAACAACCTGGCGATGAACAAGAGCTACGACTGGTTCGAAAACAACGTGATCTACCGCGTGCCGGACAGCTTCCCCGGCGCGGGTCGACGCGTCTACCCCGGCTTTTTGCAGCACAGTGGCTTTGTCGCCATGAACCCCGACCGCCACGCCACCAGCCACTTTGACTACTTCAAAGACCTGATGAAGGGCGACGACGCCAGCACCGAAGCCCACCGCAAGTTTTATGACGAGTACAACGCCGTGCTCGATATGGACGCCCCCTATTACCTCGACACCATCCGGGTGGTGTTCCAGGATTTCAACCTGGTCAACGGCACCTGGGATGTGAAGTCACCCAGCGGCGTGTCGGAGCGCGTGCGCCCGCAGGACATCCGCGCCACCGCGCTGCTGTCCGTGGAAGGCGAGCTCGACGATATTTCCGGCTCGGGCCAGACCGAGGCCGTGCACGCGCTGTGCACCGGCGTGAACCCGCGCAACCAGCGCCACTTTGAAGCCAAGGGCGCAGGCCATTACGGCATCTTCTCGGGCCGGCGCTGGCGCGACATGGTCTATCCGCAAGTCCACAGCTTTATCGCCGCTCACACACCGCAGCCCAAAGCTGCTGTACCGGCTCCCAAAGCCGTGGCGGCAGCGAAGCCCGCTGCAAAGCGGGTCGTGACAGCACCGGTTAAGCGCGCGACGCCCAAGGCTGCGCCCGCTAAAGCACCCGTCTTGGCGAAGACCAAACGGGCTACCCAAGCCGCTGTTGGCCGCAAAGGCGTGCGTGCAGTCGCGACTCCGGCTGCGCCAGTCGCACCCGCCGCCAAGAAGAAAGCTGCGGCGAAGCGCGCCGCCAGCTAAGGCATCCCACCTTGGGCCAGCCTCCTTCGCCGGAGCAGGCGGCTCTCCCCCACGCAGCCTTGGCGCAGCGCCTGCTCGACGCGTTGCCGCAAACCCAGTGCACGCGCTGTGGCTACCCGGATTGCGCGGCCTATGCCGACGCCATTGCGCAAGGCGAAGCCGGCATCAACCAGTGCCCCCCCGGCGGCGCGGAAGGCGTAGCGCGGCTGGCAGCCATCAGCGGCCAGCCGGCCAGCGCACTCAACCCTGAGAACGGCGCGGAGGCCCCGCGCAGCGTGGCATTTGTTGACGAAGCCTGGTGCATTGGCTGCACCCTGTGCATAGATGCCTGCCCGACCGATGCCATCTTCGGTACGCATAAACACATGCATTCGGTGATCGAGGCCTATTGCACCGGCTGCGCGCTGTGCCTGCCGGTCTGTCCGGTGGACTGCATCCATCTGGAAAACGCCAGCGGCACGGCCACCGGCTGGGCCGCCTGGTCAGCTGCGCAAGCCGATCTGGCCCGCACGCGCTATGCCGCAGCACAGACCCGGCGTGCCGACACGGAAACGGCGCGCCAAGTCCGCAAGGCCGCCGAGGCACACGAGAAACTGGCCGATCTCGCGGCGCATTCCCGTATCACCGACCCGGACGCGCTGGCGCGCAAAAAAGCCTTTATTGAAGCCGCTATGGCGCGCGCGCGCCAGCGCACATCAGAGTAGCGCCATCCGCGCAAACGCGCTCACCACCTCGGGTGGGGCCTGCACCAACTCGACCAATACGCCCTCGCCAGAGACGGGAAACTCGTCATTGCTTTTGGGATGCAAAAAGCAAATATCAAACCCCGCTGCGCCCTTGCGGATACCGCCTGGCGCAAATCGCACACCCCGGGTGCTGAGCCACTGCACCGCAGCGGGCAGGTCATCGATCCACAGGCCCACGTGGTTGAGCGGCGTGGTGTGGACAGCGGGTTTTTTCTCGGGGTCGATGGGCTGCATCAAATCGACCTCGACCTTGAAGGGGCCGCTGCCGATGGCGCAAATGTCCTCGTCGACGTTCTCGCGCTCGCTCTTGAAAGTGCCGGTCACCTCAAGACCCAACATATCCACCCACAGCGTTTTGAGGCGCTGCTTGTCGGGGGCGCCGATGGCGATTTGTTGGATGCCCAAGACCTTGAAGGGACGCGCACTCATACGAACTCCACAATCGCCTGGTCCACGCTCAGGCTCTCGCCTTTGACCGCCAGCACTTTGCTGACCACGCCATCCGCCGCAGCGAACAAAACGTTCTCCATCTTCATCGCCTCGATCACTGCCACGCGCTCACCGGCCTGGACTTTTTGCCCCGGCACCACCGCGACTTCAGCGAGCAAGCCGGGCATGGGGGAGAGCACAAAGCGGCTGAGATCCGGCGGTGCTTTGAAGGGCATGAGCCGGTGCAACTCGGCCATGCGCGGGGATACGACCAGCACGTCGATACGTTGGCCGTTGTGCTGCACGCGCAATGCGAGCGGGTTCTTCGGCGTGCCGCGCTCAACCTGCGCGGTAAACGGCGTGCCGTTGACCGTGCCGGTAATCGCAATATCGTTCAAGCGCGACTGGCTGCGGATGTCATAGCTTTGCGCGCCCACGCGCACGCGGGCCGAGCCGGTCTCGCCCACAAACTCGTCAACCCGCACCGGGGTGTAGCTGTTGTTGCCGCTGTCGGACAAGGTGACGACCACATAGTCTTTGCCCGCGTCCACGCTGTAGCCGGGCAACTGGCCGCTCAGGCTGGTCGCGCGCTCACGCGACTTGCGCCGCACGAAAGCGGCGAGCGCCACCGGAAAGGCCGCGTCGTCGTGCGGCACGTCCTCGGCACGGAAGCCCTGGGCGTAGTTCTCGGCAATAAATCCGGTGTTGAAGTCACCGGCCACGAACTTGGGATGCGCCAGCAACGCCGACTGGAAGGGGATGTTGCTGGACACGCCACGGATGACGAAGCCGTTGAGCGCCTCGCGCATTTTGGCAATTGCATCCATGCGGTCTGCGCCATGCACGATCAGCTTGGCGATCATGGAGTCGTAGTACATGGGGATTTCGCCGCCGTCCTGCACGCCGGTATCCACGCGCACGCCGAGCAAATCCGCCGTGTTGCCCTGGAACATGGTTTGCGCCGGCGGCGCGAAGCGGACCAAGCGACCGGTAGAAGGCAAAAAATTGCGAAACGGGTCTTCGGCGTTGATGCGGCACTCCATGGCCCAGCCATTGCGCTGCACCTGCGCCTGTGTCAAAGGCAGTTTCTCGCCGGCGGCCACGCGGATCATCAACTCCACCAGATCCAAGCCGGTAATGGCTTCGGTCACCGGATGTTCGACTTGCAAGCGGGTGTTCATCTCCAGAAAGTAAAAACTCTGGTCCTTGCCGACCACAAATTCCACCGTGCCTGCGCTTTGGTAGTCCACGGCCTTGGCCAACGCGACCGCCTGCTCGCCCATGGCTTTGCGGGTCGCGTCGCTGATGAAGGGCGACGGCGCCTCTTCAATCACCTTCTGGTGGCGGCGCTGGATCGAGCATTCACGCTCGTTGAGGTACAGCACATTCCCGTGGGCATCGCCGATCAGCTGGATCTCGATGTGGCGCGGCTCTTCGACAAATTTTTCGATGAACACGCGGTCATCACCAAAGCTGTTGCGCGCCTCGTTGCGGCAGCTGGTGAAGCCCTCGAAAGCCTCCTTGTCGTTGTAGGCTACGCGCAGCCCCTTGCCGCCGCCGCCCGCGCTGGCCTTGATCATGACGGGGTAGCCGATACCCTTGGCAATTTCCACGGCTTTTTCTGGCGCCTCAATCGCGTCGTTGACGCCGGGAATGCAGTTCACGCCGGCTTTACCCGCTAACTTTTTGGATTCGATCTTGTCGCCCATGGCGGCAATGGAGTGGTGTTTGGGGCCGATGAACGCAATCCCCTCGTCCTCGCAGCGCTTGGAAAACTCTGCGTTCTCGCTCAGAAAGCCGTAGCCCGGATGGATTGCCTGCGCGCCGGCGGATTTGGCGGCTGCAATGATCACATCCGCCAGCAAGTAGCTCTCGCGACTGGGCGGCGTGCCGATGCGAACCGCCTCGTCGGCCAGCGCCACATGGCGGGCGTCTTTGTCGGCATCGGAATACACCGCGACGGTGGCAATGCCCATTTTGCGGGCGGTGGTGATGACGCGGCAGGCGATTTCGCCGCGGTTGGCGATCAGGATTTTGGTGAACATAAGGTGCTTTCCCGTGCGTTAGAGCGGAATATTGCCGTGCTTGCGCCACGGGTTTTCCAGTTTTTTGTCTTTGAGCATGACCAGCGACCGGCAAATACGTTTGCGGGTTTCGGCAGGCAAGATGACGTCGTCGATATAACCGCGCGCACCGGCCACAAACGGGTTGGCAA
>CANFTU010000165.1 GCA_947450005.1 Comamonadaceae bacterium
GACAGCACATAGCTGATGATTTCCATATCCCGGTGGCCGTGCGTGCCAAAGCCCGTTCCGGGTGCGATGCGGTCTTCGTTGACCACGCGCAAGTTGCCCCAGCCCATGAAGGCCGGGTCGTAATAGCCCGCAAAAGAAAAACTGTGGAAGGACTTGAGCCAGCCGTGGTCGGCGTAGCCGCGTTGGGAAGAGGTGCGAAGGGTGAGCATAGTGTTGGATCCGGTGAAAAAATTGAACTCAACGCGGCCAGCGCGCCAGCCGCTCGACCTCGTTCAAATCGAGGTGGTTGCGCATGTATTCGGCGCTGCCGTTGCGCGGGGGGGTGTATTCCCATGGGGTGAAAGTTCCCTGGCGCAAGGCTTGGGTGATGAAGTGGCGCTCGCGCTGACTGCTGCGCACGGCGCTGTCCAGCGCGTCCAAATCCCAACGGGCTGCGACTTCAGCGCGCATCGCCGCCACTGTGTCGGCGTGGGCCGGATCATGCGCCAGGTTGTGCACCTCATAGGGGTCTTGCGCCAGGTTGAAGAGCTGATCCGGGTCGGCCGGGCAGTGGATGAACTTCCACGGGCCACGGCGCACCATCACGATGGGTGCGACCGAACCCTCGGCCATGTATTCGCCGAATACCGGCGTGTCGCTATCGGGCCCGTGAGCGGATGCCTTGTCCAACAGGCCCAGCAAGCTGCGCCCGGCCAGCGGCTGCACCACCGGAGCGGCACCGGCCATCGCACCCAGCGTGGGCAACACGTCGACCAGTGAAACCGGCTGCGCCACCCGCGCCGGTGCAAAGCGCGAAGGGTAATGAAAGACCAGCGGAATGCGCGCGGCGTCTTCGAAAAAATTCATCTTGTACCAAAGGCCATGCTCGCCCAACAAATCGCCATGGTCCGCTACCAGCACGACCACGGTGTTCTCGCGCAGTTGCAGAGCGTCCAGCGTATCCATCAGCCGCCCGGTCCATTCGTCCACATAGGAGATGTTGCCGTAATAGGCGCGCCTCGCCCGCTGCGCGTCCGCCGGGGTGATCTGGGCGTTTGCCATATCGCTGACATTCATGAGGCGGCGGGTGTGCGGGTGCGGATCGGCCTCAACCGGCACGCGCGGCGTACCCACATCCACGCCTTCGTACATGTCCCAGTATTTGCGCCGCGTGACATACGGGTCATGCGGATGCGTGAAGCTCGCGACCATGAAAAACGGCCGGCCGTCGTCGGCCCGGGCCGCATCGTGCAGCGCGCGCACCGCGCCCTGCCCCACCTCGTCGTCGTACAGCAATTGATTGGTGACTTCGGCTACGCCGGCGCCGGTGACGCTGCCCATGTTGTGGTACCACCAGTCGATGCGCTCGCCGGGCTTGGTCCAGTCCGGTGTCCAGCCGAAATCGGCGGGGTAAATGTCGGTGGTGCGGCGCTCCTCAAAGCCATGTAACTGGTCAGGCCCGACGAAATGCATCTTGCCGCTGAGCACGGTGCGGTAGCCCGCGTGGCGCAGGTAGTGCGCCACCGTTGGGACGGTGCTGGGCAAATAGGCCGCGTTGTCAAAGCCGCCGGTTTGCGAGGGCAACTGGCCCGTCATCAGGCAATAGCGCGCCGGGGTGCACAGGGGGCTGTTGGAATAGGCCGCATCAAACACCACGCCTTCGGCAGCGAGGCGGTCGATGTGGGGCGTGATGGCGACCTGGTTGCCGTAGCAGGGCAAAGCCCCGGCGGCGATTTGGTCGTACATGACGACCAGGATGTTGGGCGGTTGGGCGGAAGTCTTTGCAGTCATCCCCGGATTTTGACCGAGGCGGCGGCGTGCAGCCGCCCGAGCAGCTCCGCTGGGTCGGTTCCTACCTGCAACAGGTCGCGCACTGCTAGGCTCAAAAAGCCCTGGGTGACCATGTGATCCAGCATGGTGATCAGCGCGTCGTAATAACCATCGGTGTTGAGCAGCCCGAAGGGCTTGCTGTGCACACCGAGTTGGTGCCAGGTCCAGATTTCAAACAATTCCTCAAAAGTGCCGATGCCGCCCGCCAGCGCCACGAAGGCATCGGCGCGCTCGAACATCAGCGTTTTGCGCTCGTGCATGTTGGCGACCACGCGCAGCTCGGTCAAACCCGTGTGGCCCACCTCTTTGTCCAACAGGTTCTGTGGGATCACCCCGAAGACGGTGCCACCTGCGGCCAGCGTGGCATCGGCGGCCACGCCCATCAATCCGACTTTGCCCCCGCCATACACCATGCGCCAACCGTGACGGCCAATCCATTGGCCGACCTGCGTGGCCGCAGCGGCAAATGCCGGCTTCGAACCCCGGCGCGAGCCGCAGTAGACGCAGAGAGAAAAATGGCTTGGTTGGGTCTGAGGCATGGCAGTTACGGGGTGGCTATGACGAATCGGCGACCCAAGCATAGGGGCAAACCGTGACAGCCTGCGGCAGGTGTACAGTGGGCCACAAGAACAGCAACAGGCTTGAAGGCCCCACGGAGACGCGCACATGACAAAGTCCAAACACATCGCCATCGTTGGAGCGGGCATTGCGGGCATCAGCTGCGCCCGCACCCTGGTGCAAGCCGGACACCGGGTGACGGTGTTTGAAAAAAGCCGGGGCGTGGGCGGGCGCATGTCCACCCGCAACAGCCCCTTTGGAACCTTTGACCATGGGGCGCAGTACTTCACGGTGCGGGACCCGCGCTTTGCGCAGGCCATTGAAACCGCCCCCGGGGTGTGCCGCCCCTGGAGTGCCACCACCGTACGTGTGCTCGACGCCCATGGGATGGTCGCCGCCGCCGCGCTGGACCACCGCGAATCACACTGGGTCGCCAAGCCCGGCATGAACGCGCTGGCCAAAGCCTGGGCCACACCGATTACAGAGGACATCCACCTGGAAACCCGGGTGGACCGTATTGAACGCGACACCCTGAACAAGCACCAGTGGCAACTGCGCACCGAAGGCGGCAGCGCGGGCGTCGCGGTCCATGGCGCGTTTGATGCGGTGGTACTGGCCATCCCGCATCCGCAGGCGCAGATGCTGCTGCAAGCCATGCCCCACGGCGGATCGCTGGCGAAGTCGATTAACAAGGTCACTGTGCTGCCCTGTTGGACGCTGATGCTGGCCTTCCCGCAGGCCGTACAGCCGGGCCTGACGACGCTGGGGCCACACTGGAATGCGGCGCGCAGCACCCACCACCGCATTGCCTGGCTGGCCCGCGAGTCCAGCAAACCGGGGCGCAGCACGGTGGAACGCTGGACGGTGCAGGCCAGCGCCAGCTGGTCGGCCGAACACATCCAGGACCGCCCGGAGCGGGTGCAGGCCAAGCTGCTGCGCGCCTTTGCCGAAATCACCGGAATCCGCGCAGAACCGGCGCACGTGGACGCGCACCGCTGGCTCTATGCCAAGACCGACCAGGCCTTGGGACGCAGCCACTTGTGGAAGGCCGAACGCGGCATCGGCGTCTGCGGCGACTGGTGCATCGGGCACCGGGTGGAGGACGCGTTCACCTCGGGCCTGGAGCTGGCGCTGGCCATCGCCAAAGGCTGATCCCGCATGGGCGGCTACACCGGGCGGTTTGCGCCCTCGCCCACCGGTGCGCTGCACGCGGGTTCGCTGGTGGCGGCATTGGCCAGTTGGCTGGACGCCCGCGCCCACGGCGGGCGCTGGCTGGTGCGCATCGAAGACATCGACACGCCGCGTTGCGTGCCAGGCGCGGACGAGATCATCCTGGCGCAACTGGCGGCCTGCGGCCTGTTGCCCGATGCAGCGCCGCAACGGCAAAGCCAGCGCACGGCCCTGTACGAGCAGGCGCTCGCCACCCTGGTCACAGCCGATCTGGCCTACCCCTGCGGCTGCTCGCGCAGCACGATAGACGCAGCCAATGCAGCGCGCGGCATTGCACGACCCCGCAACGGCGATCGCGTCTATCCCGGCACTTGCCGCAGCGGCCTGCAGGGCGCCGGACCCAGCGCCTGGCGCATGCGCACGCAGCAAGCGCCGCCCCTGCTGCACTGGCAGGACCGCCGCCTGGGGGAACAAGCGCAGGACCTGCACACCCAGGTTGGCGACTTCGCGCTGCGCCGCGCCGATGGCCTGTTCACGTATCAGCTGGCCGTTGTGGTGGACGATGCCGCGCAGGGCACCAGCCACGTGGTGCGCGGTGAAGACCTGGCGGACAACACCGCACGCCAACGCTGGTTGCAGGACGCGCTGGGCCTGCCCGTGCCGCAGTACCTGCACACGCCGCTGGTGCGCGGACGCAATGGCGAAAAACTCTCTAAACAAAACGGCGCGCAGCCCATCGATACCAGCGCGCCGCTGGCCGCACTGAATGCCGCCGCAAAGGTTCTGGGCTTGCCCGAAAACGGAGGGCCTATCGGCGATGCACTGGCTGCGTGGACGGCACAATGGCCCTGGCGCAGCGCGACCTAAAATCGCGCGCCACTCCGACTGCGTCCGCATGCCACCCCCCATCCCCGACCTCGCCACCATTCCCTACCTGCGTACCGTCAAAAGCTATGTGCTGCGCGCCGGCCGCAGTACCGCCGGACAGACCCGGGCTATGGAGCAACTGGGGCCAAAGTTCCTGTTGCCCTACCACGCCGCAGTCACCGATGTACGGGCGCTGTGGCCTGATCCGCAGGCACCGCTGGTGCTGGAAATAGGGTTTGGCATGGGCGAGGCCAGTGCGCAAATTGCGCAGACCCTGCCCGACACCCACTTCCTGTGTTGCGAAGTACATGCCGCCGGCGTGGGCGCGCTGCTCAAGCGCATTGGCGAGATGGGGCTGGAGAACATCCGCATCTGCGCGCATGACGCAGTCGAGGTGATCGACAACATGCTGGCACCCGGCAGCCTCGACGGCGTGCACATCTTCTTTCCAGACCCCTGGCAC
>CANFTU010000166.1 GCA_947450005.1 Comamonadaceae bacterium
CCTTTACGGCCTGGCCTATCTTGCCGCGCTGCCCCTGCTGAGCGCCTGGTCGGCGGCGCTGTGTGTGACCGCGGCCTGGGCTGTGATGGCTTTCGCCGGCCAACGGGTCCGGATTTTGTTCCTCGCCAGTTGGGGTTTGACCCTTTTAGAAGCCGCGTCGGACGACAATGACTTCGCAGAGAAGATCCAGGCGGTTGTGGCCCAGGAGCCCGGCGTATTGCTGACCCCCGGGCTGCTGGCCATGGGCGCCCTGCTGGTGCTGATGGGCGGCTTGTGGCTGGCCATGCAGCACGTCATCCGCAGCCCGGATGGTCTGTTGTCGCGACGCCCCTTTTTGTGCATGCTCGGGCTAGAGGTGGCGCTGCTGGTGTTCTCGGCTCCGCAAGTCGACCACGGACTGCTGCGGGTGCTGGTGTGGTCCATGGTGGTGGTGTTCACGCCCTTTGTCTGGTTTTTTCCGCTGGCCGTGGCTGACCTGCGTGGGCGCGCTGCCGACCCGCCAGCCATGCAAATAGCCATCCAGCGGCCGTTCTGGAGCCCCAGCTATCTGCCCTTTGGCAAAGGGGCAGCCTATTTGCGCAAGCATTTCTCCCCGATCCCGCACGAGCAGGCCATCACGCACATCAAGGGCGTCAAGCTATTGCTGTGGGCCAATTTTTTACTGCTGCTTAGCCATGTTCTAACCTGGTTTTTCAGCGATCAGTTGGCGCTGCCCCGCCTGATCGACGCCATCGATGCCTTTATCGATGGACGCCCCCTGCCCATTGCCACCGGATGGATGGTTCTGGTGTACGGCACGTTTCGCTACGCCTTGCAAATCGCTATCTGGGCGCATCTGTTTATCGGCCTGGCCCGCATGGCCGGCTACCGCCTGCCGCGCGGATCCTGGCGGCCGTTGGAATCGCGCACCCTGATGGACTATTTCAATCGGTTCCATTTCTATTTCAAGGAAATCCTGGTTGACTTGTTCTTCATCCCCACATTTTTCAGGGTGTTCCGTCAACACCCCCGGCTGCGCATGTTCACCGCCACCTTCATGGCCGCCGGCGTGGGCAATGCGCTGTGGCATTTCATGGCGGACATCCATCTCATCGCGGTGGAAGGTCTGTGGGGCGCCGTCGGCAGCTTCAGCAGCTACCTTTTTTACAGCTTCGTTCTGGCCATCGGCGTGGGCTTATCGCAAGTGCGTGCCTCCCTGGGCTACCGCCCTCCCGCCACCTTAGCCGGGCGCCTGTATGCGTTCTTTTTTGTCTGGTCCTTTGTGGTCTTGCTGCGTGTATTCTCAGACGGTACACGGGACCACACGTTTGAGCAGCGGCTGCGATTTTTGCTGTCTTTGTTCGGGCTGAATTAGAAAGTTGGATATGAACCCAGAAGCAACGCACAAGTTGCGCGCCTACCTCCAAGAGGCACTGCAGCAGCACGGCGATACCCAGGAACTGGCCGACGACGATTCGCTTTTTCTGAGCGGCCGGCTGGATTCTTTTTCCATGATGAATCTGATCCTGTTTTTGGAAACCGCTTTTTCACTGACCTTCTCCGACTTGGAGTTCGAAGTGGAAAAAGTCGACTCGCTCAACGCCATCGCGGCGCTGGTACACGCCAAGTCCTGAGCATCAGTTCAAAGCGATATCGCCGTACCACGCCAACGCGCTGGATTGGGTGTTGTCGCTGTCTGTCATGAGACCGATGGCCAGGAGCGCACCCGGTGCCTCGCCAAATGCCAGTTCGAAATCTGCCCGCACATCGCGGCGGAAATGCAGCCATTGGTTGAGCTGCTGCGGTCCGGACGCCACCACCAGCTTGCGGATGCGGTCGGTGCGCGGGCTGTGCACCACTGTGCCGACCGGACGGGTGTTGCACCAGATGTACATCAAGGTCGCATACGGCAGCGGCTCGCCGGTCATCGCATGCGCGAGTTCGCTGAGCATGGCATTCTTGACGGAAAAGGTGCTGCGGTCACCATCAAAAGCAAGGACCAAGCGGGCGGGCGAATCGTCACTGTGGCGCTGGCCGACATCAGCGCCGTCGATCAGGGCCGGAACATTCCAGGCGAATTCCAAGTGTCCCAGCTGGTCTGGCTCAATGCGCAGCGGCTGGCGCAACATGCTGACCGCCGAATCGGCTTGCGCGCGCACCGCTGCACGGCCCGACTGCTCTCCCAACGCATAGCTGGTCACCCGCTTGCCCGGCAAGTACATGGGCTGCCATCGCGCGATTTGCTCCGGCGTCCACACCGTCACCGCTGGGGGCACCGATGCAACGCTATCGCCCGGCCCATGGGCGCAAGCCCCCAGTCCTACCACCAGGCCAATACCGACTATCCGAATCCAATGCACCACAGCCCCTCCCTCCGACAACGGCGGCGAGCGTATCAGACCCGCGCGCGGGCAAAAGCTGCCATGTGAAAGGCCCTTTGCGCCGGTGCGTAGCGCAGCTCAGATGCCACCGGGCAAGCGTTGCGGGCTTGGCATCCATCTGCCATGCAGTGTTCTCCGGCCGGGCCCGTCAAATGGCCGCTACAGCGCTGCACATCAAATGCCTGTCCATCGAACGCGTCAACCGGGCAGGCTGTCAAACAGGGCTGGTCTTCGCAGCCCCAACAAGGGCTGTCGCCCTGCACAGGCGCTCGCAGTGCGTCGCGGTCCACCGGCTCCAGTGTGGGCAAGGCCAGGGCAAACCGGTAGGCATGCCACAAGCCGTGCTGCGGGTGGATACGCAGCATCAGGGGGCTGGTGTGCACCGGTTCGCTGCGTGCAGCCCATTGTTGAAAAGGGTGGTAGCCCGGCTGTTCCGGTGGCCCGGTAAACGGGTACAAGGCCTGGCCGTCGTATGCCTGGGCCAAAGCATCGCCCACATGCCGGCTCCAGCGGTCCAGGGGGTGGGGCTGCCCATCATGTGCAAAGGGTGACGCCGCAAATGCATCCCACAAGGATCCACCCACATTGCCTACCAGCCACAAGACAGCCGCAGCACGGCCATCGGGCACATGCAAACCCTCCGACGGGTCCGGACAAAACCCGCCACGCACATGCAACCCGTGCGCTTGCAAGGCCGCAGACAGGGTGGTGCGCGCGACCACCTACGCAGCCACCTGCTTGCGCAGCGGCGGTCCGCTGGCGGTGACGCTCACCGTGGATTCAAAAAACACATCGCCGTCGATCTCGTTTTCCACGCGGTTGTCCAGCTGCCCGAAAGACAGCTCCACCGCGGCCGCACCCGCGGCCCGTGCGCGTGCGCGCGCTTCTTCGGCGGCCAGTGCGCGCGCGTGATCCAGGGCTTCGTCGAGCTTGCGGAAATCCACCGGGCCACTCGGTGTGAAGACCTTGAAGGTACCGCGCACCGGCTGCGTAACGGTCATATGCACCCGTTGCGCCACCTGCCCCAGTACCGCGCCCACCGCATTGGCCACATGCGCATGCGGCGGCACGACCAGTTGCACGCCCAGGCCTCGGGCCACGGCCGGGTAATAGCTTCCAGCCGGCGCGCCCACACCCACGAGTGGCAGATCCGGCGAAAACTGCAGCGCAAAAACCGGCTGCTGCAAGTCAGCGTCCGAAGGCCTAGCTGCGGGGACCGGCCCGGAGGTATTGCGCCCCAAAGCCATGGCGGTGAGCAGTGTTGCCACCTTGCCCGCATTGGCCTCGGTCATGTGTCCAGCGTCATTCAAACCGGCCTCAATCAGCTTCTGGCAAATGGTGTCGGTGACTTTGGCCACCACATCGCGCGCTGGGGCGACCGCATCGCCCAGCGGCCATTTACCCAAGCCATACATATGCCGCATCTGCCGCGCCCAAATGCGGGCGGCGCAGATGGCGGCCTCGGCATTCCAGTGGTCGGACATACCGAGCACATGCGCGGCATCGCTGGGGGTGAAGCCGGTGTAAATCGCCAGGCCTTTGCGCTCCAGCCGTGCCACTGCGCGGGCCAGATCGCGGTCGTTGATATTGGCCGCCTCGAGGTCCACCGGGCCTTGGCACAGCCGCTCCCACGCCCGTAGCTCAGAATCATTGAGGCGCCCCAAATGCGCCGGATCGGCCGACAAAGCCTGGGCAAAACGCATCTGACTGGCATGCGGAATTTCGCTTTGCTGGCGTTGCAAGACCGCCAGAAATTGCGGATGCTGGTGCACCAGCAAGCTCAAGGGGAGGACCCGGCGCGGGCCTATCGTGAGGCCTTCGCCGCCTTGCAGGCGCACCTCGCTGTCGCCGCCCAGGCCAATCGCATAAACCTTCACCGCCTCAATCATGGGCCGCCAGTTCCCCACCATCGCGCCATCAAAACTCAGGGCCGGCAGACCGCCACGCACCACCGCAATATCGGTGGTGGTGCCGCCCATATCGGCAACGATGGCGTTGTGCAGGCCGCTGAGCGCACACGCACCCAGCACGCTGGCGGCCGGGCCGGACAACACCGTGCTGACCGGGCGCTGCAAAGCACTGGCCACGTTGATCAGCGAGCCGTCACCTTTGACAATCATCAGCGGCGCATCAATATGCCGCTGCGCCAGGGTGCGTTGCACCGAATCAATCAGGGTTTTGACATGCGAAATCATGCGCGCATTCAGCGCAGCGGTGAGCGCCCGGCGCGGCGCGCCCAGGCTGGAGGCCAGCTCGTGGCCACAGGTCACGGGCACATCGCACAACTCCTGCACCCAGGCACGCAGCTGCGTTTCATGGGCCGGGTTGCGCACCGCAAAGGTAGCCGAAATCGCGAAAGCGGAAACCCGGCTCGCGTGCTTAGCGATCGCGGCGCGGCACGCTTGCTCGTCCAAGGCGGCCAGCGCCACACCCCCCGCGTCATGGCCGCCCGGCAGGCTTTCAATCGCCTCATGGCCCAGCAAA
>CANFTU010000167.1 GCA_947450005.1 Comamonadaceae bacterium
CAGCGCGCCTTGGCGCGCCTGACCTTGCAGCAACGCCAGCTGCACCCGCAGGCGCGTGAGTTGTCCGTGGGCGTCGGATTGCTGTAAAAAGTCCAGCTCTTCTTCGGGGAAATCCAAGGTCGCCTCCACCAGCATGCGCAGGTGCACCAGGGCATCGCGCAAGCGGTTGACTTTGGCGGAAAACGCGCCACTCAGACTGGCCGCGGCGCTGCGGGCGGCGGCTTCGGTGCTGGCGTCGATCAAGTCGGCAACGGCCTCGGCCTGCGCCAAATCCATCTTGCCGTTCAAAAATGCCCGCTCACTGAATTCGCCGGGCCGCGCCAAACGCAAGCGCGGGAGGATTTCGCCGTGGCTTCCACGTGTTCCGGCGACTTCCAAACAACGGGCCAGCAGCCGCTGCAAAACCACCGGTCCGCCGTGCGCTTGAAGCTCCAACACATCTTCGCCGGTAAAGGAGTGGGGTGCGGGGAAGTACAGCGCCAAGCCGTGGTCTATGGCTTGGCCAGATGCGTCAGGAAACGGCAGGTAGGTCGCGTGGCGCGCCTGCAGCGCCTGCCCCAACCATGCGTGCGCCAGGGGAGCAAGTTGGTGGCCGCTGATCCGCACGATCCCCACCGCCCCGCGCCCGGGGGCGCTGGCGATGGCAGCAATAGGGTCGGCGTGCGGAGCCGGCACCGCGTCAGTTAACCAAACTTGGGCAGATTGAACTGCGGCGGCACACCCATGCGGGTGTTGATGATCCACTGCTGCGCAATGGAAAGGATGTTGTTCGTAATCCAGTACAGCACCAGACCCGATGGGAAGAAGAAGAACATCACGCTGAAGACCAGCGGCATGATCCACATCATCTTGGCTTGCATCGGGTCCGGCGGCGCAGGGTTGAGCGCAGTTTGGATCAACGAAGTGAGCGTCATCAAGAGCGGCAGCACATAGAAAGGATCGGGCGCGGAGAGGTCATGGATCCAGCCCAACCAGGGCGCGTTGCGCATTTCCACGCTGGACAGCAGCACCCAGTACAAAGCAATGAATACCGGAATCTGCACCATGATCGGAAAGCAACCGCCCATGGGGTTGACTTTTTCTTCGCGGTAAATCCGCATCATTTCCTGCTGCATTTCCTGCGGTTTGTCCTTGAGACGCTCACGCATCTCCATGATGCGGGGGTTGATCGCCTTCATCTTCGCCATGCTGGCATAGGCTTTGGCATTGAGCCAGTAGAAGGCGATTTTCAGCAGCAAAACCAGCGCCACAATCGCCCAGCCCCAGTTTTGCAACACGCGGTGCAGCGCGTCAAGCAACCAATACAAAGGCTTGGCCAGAATCGTGAGCCAGCCGTAGTCCTTGACCAACTCCAGCCCGGGCGTCAGGGCTTCGAGCATTTTTTCTTCCTGCGGGCCGATGAATAAGGTCGTAGTCAGCGTCTTCGTCGCACCCGGCGCTATCGCCTCTAAAGGCGCGACCATGGCGGCGCGGTAACAGCAATCCGCCAAACCCGAGCCAATATCCACTCCGTCGACGGCAATGCTGCGCTGCATGCCCGCCGGCAAGATCCACGCGCTGGCAAAGTAATGCTGCACCATGGCGATGTAGCCGTTTTGCGACTGCTTTTCAAAGTCGGCATTCTTCTTTTTCAACGCGCTGAATTCGACTTTCTGGTATTTCTTCGCGTCGGTGTAGACGGCCGGGCCGGTGAATGTCGAATAAAACGAAGACTCGCCCGGAAGCTTGTTGCCATCCCGCACCAGTTGCAGGTACAGCTGCGGTGCCACAGGTACCGCCGATGTGTTGGTCAAGGCGTGCGCAACCTCCACGGCGTAGCTACCGCGTGCGAGCCTGTAGGTCTTGGTGAGTTGCACGCCACCCACGGGCTCGGACGTGAAAAGCAGCGTCAATGTGTCCTGCCCGTCTTGGAGCGCATAGTCGCCACTAGCCTTCATAAGGGTCTTGTGTGTCGGGAACTCACCCGGTACCGCGCCAGCCACCAGCCCGGATTGCGCAACGTACACACGCGACGCGCTGTCATCGAGCAGGACCATGTGTTTGCTCGCATCCATGGTGTCGCCATAGCGCAAAAATTGCGAACCCACCACGCTGCCGCCTTCGGTGTCGAAGGTCAACTTGAGCACGTCGGTACTGACTTCAAAGCGTTCGGCCCCGGGCACGCGGGTCGCAGAAGCCGGCGCGGGCGGCGCGCCCGGCGCAACAGGTGCCACGGCGGCGGTTGGCAAACCGGCCGTCGCCCCGCTTGGCGCAGCGGGCGCAGTCGGTGCGGCGCCGGTGGTTTGGCTCGGCGGAGGAGCCCCCAACAGCGGTTTGTGGCCATTGGCGATCTGCCATTGATCCCACAACAGCAGCAGAGAAAAACCAAAAATCACCCACAAAATGGTGCGGCGAATATCGTTCATGGGCGGATCTTTTCGGAGGACGGTGTCACAAGACGGGAAAACAAAGCGGTGCGCGGGACCGGGTCCAGCCCGCCATCACACCAAGGGTGGCATCGCAGCAAACGCCGCGTAACCAGATAACTTCCGGCCGCCGCACCATGCAATTGCAAAGCATCCAGGGCGTAACGCGAACAGCTGGGTTCAAAGCGGCAGGCCGAGCCCAACCATGGGCTGAGAAAAAACCGGTAGCCCTTGACCAGGCCCAACAGCAGCCGCTTAACCATGGCTTGGGGTCGATAAACGGTCCGATGCGGCGCGGAAAAGACCGAGTAGTTCATGGCGAACCGCGTCTCTCAAGACGACGGAACTGGCACTGACAAAACGGGTGCGGTCAAAGGCTTGGCGCAAGCGCACCACGTAGGCGAAGCCGACAAGCAGACTTTCGAACTCCTGCACCACCTGAAAAATCTGCCGTTTGATCGCGTTGCGGGTCACCGCACGCTTGGCCCAACGCTTGGGGAGCAAGGCTCCAATGACAGGTTCACGCAAAACGGGGCGGATGCCGGACGCCTGGCCTTCGAAGGAAAGCAGGTCCCGGCAATGCAACGCGAAATGGGCTGATTTGGCGATCACCGCACCGGAAAGAACGGTTTGGAACTGTGGCCGCGTCTGGAGCCGCCTCATGGGTGACGAACCAAATACAACACCCAACCGGCCCCGCCGTAGCGGACTTTAGACAGCCAGCCGCTTACGGCCTTTGGCGCGGCGCGCGTTGATCACTGCGCGGCCGCCGCGGGTCTTCATGCGCACCAAAAAACCGTGCGTGCGTGCGCGGCGGATCTTGGAGGGTTGGTAAGTGCGTTTCATAATGGGTGATCCAGTCCGGTAAAGTTGTGCCCGGGCAGTCTGTTGTCAGGCGCGAGGCAAGCCGGCGATTATCGCAAATTCTGCGAGGTCTGTCACCTTTCTCAACAAGGCCGCCCCGCGGGCGCCTTTCGCGCGACCCGAATTCCAATTTGTGTTGCGGTAATTTTTTATGTCGAATTGTGGATAAGTGCTGCTAGAGGCTAAAATTATCAGCCCCGCCTTGAGACATATCCACAGATATTTATGACACAACTGTCAGCCCCCCTTCCACCCCCGGCACCTCATGATGGCATGCGAGGTGACGGCGCACGGTGGGCAGAATGTCTGGAAAAACTGGGTCAAGAACTACCGGAACAACAATTCAGCACTTGGATCCGGCCGCTTCGCGCGCAAGCCAGTGCCGACGGGACGCGCTTGCACATTGAGGTATCCAACCGCTTCAAGCTGGATTGGGTGCGAGCCCAATATGGAACCCGGATCGGAGCCGTGGTGAATAGCGTCTACGGCAGGCCTTTGGTGATTGATTGGAACGTAAGTCAACGCCAGGAAAAGAAAAATGGTACGCAGGATAACCCGCAATCCGTGTCTGTAGCGGCCCCAGCAGCCACTTTGGCGGCATTGCCGGCGGAGACTGAAGGCGACGTTCCCAGCGGCTTGGTGAAGAACCGCTTGAACTGGGCTTTGACCTTTGACACCCTGGTTGAGGGCCAGGCGAACCGCATGGCGCGCACTGCCGCCATGCATGTGGCGGGCACACCGGGCAAGATGTACAACCCCCTGTTCATTTATGGCGGGGTCGGCTTAGGCAAGACGCATTTGATGCACGCTGTGGGCAACCGGCTGCTTGCTGACCGCCCGCAGGCCAAGGTTCTCTACATCCATGCGGAACAATTTGTATCCGATGTGGTTAAGTCCTACCAGCGCAAGACATTCGACCAGTTCAAAGAGAAATACCACTCGCTGGACCTGTTGCTGATCGACGACGTCCAGTTTTTTGCCAACAAAGACCGGACCCAGGAAGAATTCTTCAATGCCTTCGAGGCCTTACTGGCCAAGCGATCGCATATTGTGATGACCAGCGACACCTACCCCAAGGGACTGGTGGACATTTCTGAGCGGCTCGTCTCGCGCTTTGACGCCGGCCTTACGGTGGCGCTGGAGCCACCCGAGCTCGAGATGCGGGTGGCGATCCTGATCAATAAGGCCCACGCTGAGCGTGCGGAAATGCCGGAAGAGGTTGCATTTTTTATTGCCAAAAATGTGCGCTCCAATGTGCGCGAACTGGAAGGCGCACTGCGCAAATGCCTGGCCTATTCCCGGTTTAACCAAAAAGATATTTCGATCCAGTTGGCGCGCGATGCGCTGCGCGACTTGCTTTCTTTGCAAAACCGGCAAATTTCGGTGGAAAACATCCAAAAAACCGTGGCCGATTACTACAAAATCAAGGTCGCTGACATGTATTCGAAAAAGCGCCCGGCCAATATCGCACGGCCGCGCCAGATCGCCATGTACCTGGCCAAAGAGTTGACGCAAAAAAGCCTGC
>CANFTU010000168.1 GCA_947450005.1 Comamonadaceae bacterium
GCATGTTTATACCGATGGCAGCGTGCTGGTCAACCACGGCGGAACGGAGATGGGCCAAGGCCTGCACACCAAAGTCGCGCTGATCGTGGCCGGGGTTCTCGGGGTCACACCCACGCGGGTCAAAGTCAACGCCAGCGACACCGACAAAGTGCCCAACGCCAGCGCCACGGCGGCCTCTGCTGGCACCGACTTGAACGGGCGCGCCGCCGAATTGGCTGCGCTGCAGGTGCGCGACCGGCTGGCCCAGTTTGTCGCCGATCTCGATGGCTGCAGCGCCAGCGCGGTGCGCTTTGCCGATGACCAGGTCCACAGCCCCACACAAACCCGCAGCTTTGCCAGCCTGATCCCCATGGCCTACGCGCAGCGGGTACAGCTCTGGAGCGACGGCTTTTACCGAACACCCAAAATCCACTACGACAAAGCCACGCTCAGCGGCCGCCCCTTCTATTACTTTGCCTACGGTGCAGCCTGCACCGAGGTGGCCATTGACACGCTCACCGGCGAATCCAAGGTGCTGCGCGTAGACATCCTGCACGATGTTGGCACGTCGCTGCACCGCGCGATTGATATCGGGCAGATTGAAGGCGGATTCATCCAGGGCATGGGCTGGATGACCACCGAAGAATTGGTCTGGGACGCGCAGGGCCGCCTGCGCACCCACGCGCCCAGCACCTACAAAATCCCCACCATCGGCGACACCCCAGCGCACTTCCAGATCCGCTTGTGGCACGAACCCAACCGCGAGGACAACGTGGGCGGTAGCAAAGCTGTGGGCGAGCCACCATTCATGCTGGCCCTCAGTGTGCTGGAGGCGCTGCGCGATGCGGTGGCACAGGCCCGCAACCGTGCACGTGGCAGCAGCACGCAAGCGGTGCATCTAAACGCCCCCGCCACACCACAGCGCGTACTGGAAGCACTGCAATGAACGTACCTGTCGCCACAGGCGAGAAGGCCTGGCGCGCTGCCATCCTGTGGTTTGACGCGGCACACCAGCCGCGCTATGAAGCGGACGGCTTGCTGGTCACGCACTCCGGCGCGGATGGCATTGCGCGCGTTTTGGCGGTGGGCGCGCACCAGGATCTGGCCACGCGCTTTGGCCACCTGACGCCCACGCACTGGCCTGATCTGCTGCTGGCACCGGGCTTTGTGGACATGCACATCCACTACCCGCAAACCGATGTGATCGGCTCGCCCGCCGAGGGCTTGCTGCCCTGGCTCACGCGCTACACCTTTGTTGAAGAAGCCCGCTTTGCCGACCCCGCGCACGCGCAGGCGGCGGCCGACTTTTTTCTGGGTGAGTTGCTGCGCAACGGCGTGACCACGGCGCTGGCCTTTGCCACCTCGCACCCGGCATCGGTCACCGCGCTGATGCAGGCCGCGCAGGCGCGCCGCATGCGCCTGATCACCGGCAAGGTTTTACAAGACCGCCACAGCCCGGAAGGCGTGCGGGATGACACCGAACAAAGCCTGCGCGATACCGAAGACCTGTTGCGCCGCTGGCACGGCTTGGACCGCTTGGGCTATGCCATCACGCCGCGCTTCGCGCCTACCTGCTCCGAGGCGCAGCTGCGCGGCGCTGGCGAGATTGCCGCCGCCTACCCGGACGTGTGGGTGCAATCCCACGTATCCGAAAACCTGGACGAGATCCGCTGGGTGCAGGAACTGTTCCCAAAAGCCGGGAGTTACCTTGGCGTCTATGCGGACTGCGGTCTGCTGCGCGCGCGGGCCGTGTATGCCCACTGCATCCACTTCGACGCCAATGACCGCGCCCTGATGCGTGAGCGCGGCGCGGCGGCGGCGGTCTGCCCCACCAGCAACCTGTTTCTGGGTAGCGGCTACTTTGATTTTGCTGCGGCCGACCAGACGCAGATGCGCTACGGTCTGGCCAGTGACGTGGGCGGCGGCACCAGTTTCTCGCCCTTTCAGACCATGCTGGCTGCCTACTATGTGGGCCGTGAGGGTCAGGCGAAGACCGGCATCAGCATCCCGCCCGCCAACCTCTGGTGGCAGCACACGGCGGGCGCGGCGCAAGCGCTGGGTTTGGACGGCGTAGTGGGCAATTTGCTGCCCGGCTGTGAGGCCGATTTCATCGCCATCAACCCCCGCGCTACGCCGCTGCTAGCGCGCCGTACCGCACAGGCTTCCAACCTCGATGAGCTGCTCTTTGCGCTGATCGTGCTCGGCGACGACCGGGCGGTCGCGCATACCGTGGTGCAGGGGCAGGTCGCCGGCGCAGCGTAAGCGGCCACCCCCGTCTGGCGCGCACTTGATTTGGCGCAAAGTTCGGGGAAATTCTTTAGCACTCGTCATTTGAGAGTGCTAATATTCAGTCCTTACGAACAAGGAGTTCGACCATGACATTCGCTTTAGCCACCCCCGCAGTCCGTACTTCGGTTGCCAACCCGTGGGCTTTGGTGCCCCCGCTGGGGAATCTGGACGCCTATATTTCCGCGGCCAACCGCCTGCCCATGCTGACGCTCGAAGAGGAGCAAACCTTTGCCCGCCAGTTCCGCAACGACAACGACCTGGAAGCGGCAGGAAAGCTGGTGCTTTCACACCTGCGGCTGGTGGTCTCGGTCGCGCGCCAGTACATCGGCTACGGCCTGCCCCACGGCGACTTGATTCAGGAAGGCAATGTGGGCCTGATGAAGGCGGTCAAGCGCTTTGACCCGGACCAGGGCGTGCGCCTAGTGAGCTACGCCTTGCATTGGATCAAGGCTGAAATCCATGAATACATATTGAAGAACTGGCGCATGGTCAAGGTCGCGACGACCAAGGCCCAGCGCAAGCTGTTTTTCAATCTGCGCTCCATGCGCCAGCGCTTCAAGGGCGAGGACGCTGCGGCCGATCTCGATACCCACCGCGACACACTCAGCCCCACCCAGGTCGCCACCATGGCGCGGGAACTGCGGGTGAAACCCGAAGAGGTACTGGAAATGGAAAGCCGCCTGGCCGGCGGCGACGTGGTGCTGGATCCGATGAACAGCGACGATGGCGAAGAAGCCTTCGGCCCGATCGCTTATCTGACCGACAGCAACCACGAGCCGCTGGAAGTCATTGAAGCGCACCGCCGCGACGTGCTGGCCTCGGACGGCATCGCTGCCGCCTTAGATGTCTTGGATGCGCGCAGTCGCCGCATCGTCGAGGAGCGCTGGCTCAAGGTGAATGACGACGGCTCAGGCGGTATGACGCTGCATGAACTGGCGGCGGAATTCGGCGTG
Organism: Comamonadaceae bacterium; assembly: GCA_947450005.1. Lineage (GTDB taxonomy): Bacteria > Pseudomonadota > Gammaproteobacteria > Burkholderiales > Burkholderiaceae_C > Allorhodoferax. Next base: position 3,222 of record CANFTU010000168.1, read on the forward strand.
AGCGCTGAGCGCATCCGCCAGATTGAGGTGGCGGCCATGAAAAAAATGAAAGCGGCGCTGGCCGAATACGCCTAAGTTAATAGCTGCGCAATATCCGCAGCCAGGGGCTGCGCGCCCAGACCGTAGCGCACAAAGAGGCGCGCCCGCCCCTTGGTATCGAACACATAGCTGCCGGCCGAATGGTCCATGGTGTAGGTCGCGCTTTTCTCATCGCCCACTTTTTTGTAATACACCTTGAAACTGGCTGCCACCTCGGCCAGCTGCGCTGGCGTGGGACACAGCGCCAGAAACGCCGGATCGAAATTGACCATGTAGGCCTTGAGTAGTTCGGGCGTATCGCGCGCGGGGTCTACCGTGATGAAAAGGGGCTGCAGCCGGTCCCCGTCTTTGCCCAGCAGGCGTTTGACTTCCACCAGCTCGGTCATGGTGGTCGGGCACACATCCGGACACTGGGTGTAGCCGAAAAACACCACGACCACTTTGCCGGCAAAGTCGGACAGCTTGCGCAACTGCCCGTTGTGGTCATTGAGCGCAAAGTCTTTGCCCAATTCACCGCCGCTGATATCGATGGAATTGAAGACCGGCTTTTTGTCAGAACAAGCAGCCAGAAGCGTGGCGATAGCGGACAGACCCCACCCAAGGAAACGGCGGCGCGATGCGAATGGACGGCGCATAAGACCCTAAAACAACAAATAATGGTCTAACAACAGCGCCGCGAACAGCAGACTCAAATGCCACAGCGAGAACCGGAAGGTGGCCCGCGCCAGCTCGTCGGAATAATTGCGCATCAGACGCACCGCGTAGACGCAGAAAATCACACTCAAGACAACGGCTGCTGCCAAATACAGCCAAGAGCTCATGCCGGAGACAAAAGGCAGCAAGCAGGCGGCGAACAAGACCAGGGTGTAGAGAAAAATCTGCAGGCGGGTGAATTCACTGCCGTGGGTGACGGGCAGCATGGGCAGGCCTGATTTGCGATAGTCCTCAACCCGGTAGAGCGCCAAGGCCCAGAAATGCGGGGGTGTCCACAAGAAAATAATTAAAAACAAAATCAGCGCGTCAGCCGTCACCTCGTTGGTCATCGCCGCCCAGCCCAACACCGGCGGCATCGCGCCGGAGGCCCCGCCGATGACGATGTTTTGCGGAGTGAGCGGCTTCAGGACCAGCGTATAGATCACCGCATAACCGACAAAGGTGCCGAATGTCAGCCACATGGTCAGCGGGTTGATCCAGATATACAAAATCACCGAGCCCGCTGCACCCAAAACCGCTGAAAACAACAGAGTTTGCACATCGCTGAGGTCGCCACGCGCGGTCGGGCGCCAGGAGGTGCGCTTCATTTTGGCGTCAATGCTTTTTTCAACAATGCAATTGAAAGCCGCCGCCGCACCGGCCACCAACCAGATGCCCAGGCTGGCAACCGTGGCGGTAACCACGTCGTCCATACCGGGAACGCCGGGAACAGCCAAAACCATGCCAATCAACGCGCAAAAGACGATGAGCTGGATCACGCGTGGCTTGGTCAGCGCTTTGTACTGGCGCCAAGCCGC
>CANFTU010000169.1 GCA_947450005.1 Comamonadaceae bacterium
CAGAGCCGCACCACCAAAACCGATGAGCGCCGCCACCACATGCAAGGGCCGCATCCGCGCGCCCGGCAGCAGCACGGGCGCGAGCAGCACGATGCCCAGCGGCCACAGGTAATTGACCAGATTGGCTTGGACCGGCGGCGCGTGGCGAAGCGCGATGAAGAGCAAAAAATGAAAACCAAACAGCCCGTACACGCCCAGGGCCAACGTGCGCCAGGGCAGCGCCAGCGAAACACGCCCCCACAGCGCAAATCCCAGACCCAGCGCGCTCCCGGACAGCAGCCCCAGCCCGGTCAGTAAAAACGGTGGCACCTGCGCCAGCGAGACACCGAGCGGGGCCAGAGAACCCCACAAAGCGATTGCTCCCAGCGCTAAGACGCTGGCGCGGCGGGTGGTGCGGGCGTCGGGGATGGGCGGGGTCATGGTGGGGAGCGAAGGACGTGGCGCGCGTGCGCGCCGAAGTCGATCTTAGCGGCGCGGGGGCACAATCCGTGCACATGCCCAAGACCCCGCCTGCCACCCGGGCGCCATCCACACCGCTGAGCGCGCCGCAAAAAGCCCTGCACAAGCTGGGCCTGGTGCGCGACATCGACCTGGCCTTGCACCTGCCCCTGCGTTATGAGGACGCCACGCGCATCGTCAAGCTGCGCGACGCGCGCGAAGGCGATGTGGTGCAGATCGAGGCGACCGTCATCGCGTGCGACGTCAGCTACCGGCCCCGGCGGCAGCTGCTGGTGGAGGTGGATGACGGTTCTGAGCACTGCACTTTGCGTTTTTTCAGTTTTTATCCCTCGCAGATCAAGGCCTTGGAAGTCGGCAAGCGTTTGCGTGTGCGGGGCGAAGTGCGCGGCGGGTTTCTAGGCCGCACCATGATGCACCCGAGCTTTGAAAGCGCCGGCGGGCCGCTGCCCGCAGCGCTCACGCCGGTCTACCCGACGGTGGCGGGTCTGCCGCAGGCGTATTTGCGCAAGGCGGTTTTGGCTGGCTTGGCACGCGCCGAGTTGGGTGACACCTTTCCGCCCGAGGACTTTGCCCCGCTGAACGGGCCGGGGCAGGGCGGCATCTGGACGCTGCGCGAAGCGCTGGCGTTTCTGCACCATCCCACGCCCGATGTGTCGCTGGACACCTTGGAGGACCACAGCCACCCGGCTTGGCAGAGGCTCAAGGCCGAGGAATTGCTGGCGCAGCAGCTCTCGCAACTGCGCAGCCGACGCGAACGTGCGGCGCTGCGCGCACCAGTGTTGGCACCGGTCTCGGGCCCGGCGCCGCTCTACCAACGGTTGCAAGCGGCATTGCCCTTTGCGCTGACCGGCGCGCAGCAGCGTGTGGTGACTGAAATCGGCACGGACCTCGCGCTGCACAAGCCCATGCACCGGCTTTTGCAAGGCGATGTGGGCGCGGGTAAAACCGTGGTGGCGGCGCTGGCAGCGGCCTTGTGCATAGACGCCGGTTGGCAATGCGCGCTGATGGCGCCCACCGAAATCCTGGCCGAGCAGCACTTTCGCAAGCTGCTGGGCTGGCTGGAGCCCTTGGGCGTGACCACAGCCTGGCTGACCGGCACCCAAAAAACCAAAGAGCGGCGCACGATGTTGGCCTTGATTGCCTCGGGCGAGGCGCGGCTGGTGATCGGCACGCACGCCATCATCCAGAGCAAGGTCGAATTCCACCAACTCGCGCTGGCCATCATCGACGAGCAGCACCGCTTTGGCGTGGCGCAGCGGCTGGCCCTGCGCAACAAGTTGCTCACCGATGGCCTGGAGCCGCACATGCTGATGATGACTGCCACGCCGATTCCGCGCACGCTGGCCATGAGCTACTACGCCGACTTGGATGTCTCCACCATCGATGAGCTGCCGCCCGGCCGCACGCCCATCGTCACCAAGGTCGTGCAGGAAGCGCGCCGCCACGAGGTGATAGACCGCATCCGCAGCCAGGTGGCCCAGGGGCGGCAGGTGTACTGGGTCTGCCCCCTGATTGAAGAAAGTGAAATGCTGGACCTGAGCAACGCCACGGAAACGCACGCCGAGCTCAGCGCCGCACTTAACGAAGGCGGCGCAAGCGTCGCCGTGGGCTTGCTCCATTCGCGCATGCCGCCGGATGAGAAAAAGGCGGTGATGGCCGCCTTTGTGCAAGGCAGTCTGTCGGTGCTGGTGAGTACCACGGTGATCGAGGTGGGCGTGGACGTGCCCAACGCTTCGTTGATGGTGATTGAGAACGCGCAACGCTTTGGTTTAAGCCAGTTGCACCAATTGCGCGGGCGGGTCGGGCGGGGTGCTGCGGCATCCGCCTGCGTGCTGCTGTACTCCACTGGCGAGGCGCCGCGTTTGGGCGAGGCCGCGCGCGAGCGTCTCAAGGCCATGGCGCAGACCAACGATGGTTTTGAGATTGCCCGCCGTGATCTGGAGATACGCGGCCCCGGCGAGTTTTTGGGCGCGCGCCAGTCGGGCGACGCCATGTTGCGTTTTGCCGACCTGGCCACTGACGGCCATATCCTCGACTGGGCCCGCCGCGAAGCCCCGCGCCTGCTCGACCATTACCCGGCGCTGGCACATAAACATGTGCAGCGCTGGTTGGGCGGAAAATCGGACTTTCTGAAAGCCTGAATCCATGACCCTGACGGAACTCAAATACATCGTCGCCGTGGCGCGCGAGAAGCACTTCGGGCGCGCGGCAGACGCCTGCTTTGTGTCGCAACCCACGCTATCGGTTGCGATCAAAAAACTGGAAGAAGAGCTGGACGTCAAGCTGTTTGAGCGCAGCGCCAATGAGGTGTCCGTCACCGCACTGGGTGAAGAAATCGTGCGGCAGGCGCAGGGGGTTCTGGAGCAGGCGGCGCACATCAAAGAAATTGCCAAGCGCGGCAAAAACCCGCTGGCCGGGCCGCTCAAGCTGGGCGTGATTTACACCATCGCGCCCTACCTGCTGCCTGAGTTGGTGCGCAAGGTGATCCACAAATCGCCGGAAATGCCGCTGATGCTGCAGGAGAATTTCACCGTCAAGCTGTTGGAGATGCTGCGTACCGGCGAGATCGATTGCGCCATCCTCGCCGAACCTTTTCCCGATGCGGGACTGGCGACGGCGGCCTTGTATGACGAGCCCTTCATGGCCGCTGTGCCCAGCACGCATCCATTGGCGGCGTTGACATCGGTGACTGCGCAGGCGCTTAAGGACGAGACCATGCTGCTGCTGGGCAATGGCCACTGTTTTCGCGACCATGTACTAGAAGTCTGCCCCGAGTTCGCGCGCTTTTCCAGCAATGCGGCGGGTATGCAAAAAAGCTTCGAGGGCTCGTCGCTGGAGACCATCAAGCACATGGTTGCTGCCGGTATGGGTGTGACATTGGTGCCGCGCCTGAGTGTGCCCAAAGCCGAATTGACCGCACCGGGGAAACGCAAGAAGGGCGAAGAAAACTATGTGCGGTACCTAGAGATCGTCGACGCCCATGGCGCCGCACCACCCACGCGCCGCGTGGTGCTGGCGTGGCGGCGCAGCTTCACCCGCTACGAAGCCATTGCTGCGTTGCGCAACGCGGTCTATGCCTGCGAGCTGCCCGGCGTGACGCGGCTGTCGTGACGCGCCTGCGCCTCTACCTCGACCTGATCCGCTGGAACCGTCCGGCGGGCTGGTTGCTTTTGCTGTGGCCCACGCTGAGCGCCCTGTGGCTGGCGGCGGGTGGTTTTCCGGGTTGGCACTTGCTGCTGGTTTTCACCCTGGGCACGGTGCTGATGCGCAGCGCGGGATGCTGCATCAACGATGTGGCCGACCGCGACTTCGACCGCCACGTGCGGCGCACGGCGCAGCGGCCGGTGACCAGCGGCAAGCTCTCGGCGCGGGAGGCGCTGGGGGTGGGCGCGGTGCTGGCGCTGCTGGCTTTCGCGCTAGTGCTGACCACCAATACGCTGACGGTGGCCATGTCCTTTGCCGCGCTCGCCGTGGCTGTGGCCTACCCGTTTGCCAAGCGCGTGGTGTCCATGCCGCAGGCGGTTCTGGGCGTGGCGTTCAGTCTTGGTATCCCTATGGCGTTTGCGGCGGTGCGCGGCGAGGTGCCTGTACTGGCCTGGGTTTTGCTGGTGGCCAATATGGCCTGGGTGTTGGCCTACGACACCGAGTACGCGATGGTGGACCGCGAGGACGATGTGCGCATTGGCATACAGACCTCCGCGATCACGCTGGGGCGGTGGGACGTGGCGGCCGTGATGGGCTTTTACGCGCTGTACATGGGTCTATGGACGTGGGCGGTGTGGCAACTGGTGCCGCCCAGTACCTGGGTGTGGCCCCTTGTTGTGGCTGCTGGCGTGGGAGCCGCGCAGGCCGTTTGGCACTACCGGCTGATCTGCCGCCGCGAGCGCGAGGGGTGCTTTCGCGCCTTCCGGCTCAACCACTGGATTGGCTGCGCCCTGTTTGCCGGTCTGGCTGCGGCCATACCGCTGCGCTGAAGCGGACACAAAAAAGCCCGCCTGCGCGGCGGGCTTTGGCGAGAGGGCGCTTGCGCTTACTTGGCTTTCAGGCACTCGCTCATAAACTTCTTGCGCTCGTCGCCTTTGAGGTCTTTGGTCTTGGCGTCGGCGTTACAGGTCTTCATTTTGTTTTGCTGCGAATTGCCGGCTTCTTCGGCGGGCGCGGGTTTGGCGCTCAGGCATTCGCTCATGAACTTCTTGCGTTCGTCACCTTTGAGTTCTTTGGTCTTGGCTTCCGCATTGCAGGTGGTCATCTTGTTTTGCTG